>JAVCCW010000011.1 GCA_030765235.1 Candidatus Gorgyraea atricola
CTTTTTTTATTCTAAACATTTATTGGATATAAATGGACATTATTTGGACACTGAGAATAATGTCTATAATTGCCATTTAGCGTAACTGGTTGTAAAATAATAAATTACAATATGATAAATTTCCTAGGACATCAGATTTTCGATCTGACGACACCTGTTCGAATCCAAGTTGCGATGCCGACAGAGATATAGTTGTATGAATCTAACTCGGACAGCCACACTTATCTCTCAAAATCCAGATGGAGAGATAAGATTAACCCTGATTACTAACACTAGTCAGGGTATTTTTTATCTTGCGATGTGTCAAAGAGTTAGGGGAATATTCTGCATGTCATTGCGAGGAGTCCGCCTAGGCGGACGACGAAGCAATCTTTTTCGTATAAAATAGCCAGATAAATCTCACTAGCCTATCTCTTTATCTCCGAATTGCCTCGTAGTTAATGCTCGCTAGTTAATGGCATTATCGGCTGTATTTCGAATAATTTGAGTGATATTTAAGGCATTAACTTTGAGGAGCAATTATCTCTCTTTATCTCTAATTCGTTATAATGTATAATAAGAGTCTCAGATTGTTTGTCTGAGAGCACCATAGTGATTGTCGCTAATGATAATGCTGCATCTATTGTGGGTAAGAATAATTCTGGCAAGACATCGTTATTCTGTATTTTTAATATTTTTCTGTCTGAATCCGGAAGAAGTTTTTCGTTTGAGGATTTTTCGTTAGCTTGCCATTGTGGCTTTATTAAAGCGTATAAGCGTTATGAATCAATCACTGATGAGAATAAGGAGCAGAAGATACCGGAGGTTAGGGAGGAGGAAGTTAATTTATTGACAGATAATCGGATAAGGTCAGGATAGGCTGATTTCCTAGAAAACAAATGACTGCCAGGAAGAAAAAACCTAAATAAATAACCCGGTTATTATTTCTTTTTATGACTAATACAGTATTTTGATTTTCCAGCTGCAAGACTTTTGCATTTCTTGCCCGCTTTTGTTTTAGCAGGACATTTTGCCTTTTTTGTTTTTGCCATGTCGCCCCCTTTTTTTAGTTAACCAGTTAAGTCCAATGTTTTTACTATAGCACAGCTGGTTTTTTAAGTAAAGGTTTTATATTTGTCAAGGTTTAGCTGTTATATAATGACTATTGGGGCCTTCGGGATTCAGAGAGGATATAATACCCAATATTTGCACGGGGAGGGTTTTTTATAGATAGGCCAAAATAGGTGAGCAGAGAACACGTTTAAGCTGGGAAAAGCTAACCCAGAAAGAAAGGAGGATCATCTTTAAATAGTTGATATTTTAAGGCATATAATATGGCTTGCGGTAATAATTTTTTGTAGATAAATTAGGAGAAAAATGGAGGTGTAAAATGGAAGAAAAACAGATAGGGGTTGTGGATCATTTTTTCGGAAATATCAGCGTTAGTATGATCAAACTGACAGATGTATTGAAGGTGGGCGATAAAATACGCATAAAGGGTACTACAACTGACCTTGTGCAGGATGTGAGTTCTATGCAGATTGACCGCGTCCCTGCCGAAGAAGCAAAAGCAGGTGACCTTATCAGTATAAAGGTCGAGCAAAAGGCCCGTAAAGACGATGCTGTTTATAAAGTTTAATATTTTTAGGGAAGACAGCCAATGATCGATAACAAACACAAAGACCCTCTTCACGGCGTTACCCTTGAAATGATCCTCACGCATCTAGTTGAAAAATACGGGTGGGAAGGTATGTCCCGAAGAATCAGGATAAACTGCTTCGCAAAAAACCCGAGCATTAAGTCTAGCCTGGTGTTTTTGAGGCGAACCTCATGGGCCAGAAAAAAAGTGGAATGGTTATACTTAACTGAAGTAAGGTCCGCAACGCATTAAATAATGTGGTTGGAAAAGACTATTCGCTGAAAGATCTCTTTATCTATTGAAACTATGAAAACATTATTACAGCTTACTAATATACATAAAGCTTATGGGGCGCAGATCATCTTGGATGCTTTCTCCGTGACAATCTCCGAAAATCAGAAGATCGGCGTCATCGGCCGTAATGGCGCAGGTAAGACGACGATGTGCAGGATCATCACTGGCCATGAAGTTCCTGATGATGGAACGGTTCAGAAGAGCAAGCGCTTTCGTCTGGCCTACCTTGAGCAGCATGATCCCTACAGGCTCGACGAAACAGTAATCTCTTTTTTGTCGCGCTATACGGAAAAAGAGGAATGGCAGTGCGGCAAAGTAGCTGCCCGCTTTCAACTGAAGAACGAATTGCTTGAAACCCTAATAGGTACTCTTTCGGGCGGTTTCAGAACGCGTGTGAAACTTGTGGCGATGCTTCTAAAAGACCCTAATATCCTCATTCTGGATGAACCCACAAATTATCTTGACCTGAAGACGCTGATTTTGCTCGAAGAGTTCCTGCAGGATTATCGCGGGGGCTTCCTGATCGTTTCGCACGACAGGGAGTTCCTCAAGAAAACGTGCAAAGAGACCCTGGAGATAGAGAACGGTTCGTGCGCCCTATATCCTGGTACCGTCGACGAATATCTGCTTTTCAAGGAAGAACAGGGGCGGCTGATTGACTGCCATAACAAGAATGTCGAGACCAAAAGAAAACAATTACAGGCGTTTGTCGATCGTTTTCGCGCGAAGGCGTCAAAGGCGGCCCAGGCTAAATCAGCGATGAAGAAGATTGAAAAACTGCAGACCATAAATACTGGCCACTCCCTGAGTACTGTGCGGCTTAAAATTCCTCTTGTTGAAAAAAAGAATTTGGTTGCCTTTCGCGCGAAAGGCCTCACTATCGGTTACCCAGGTCATCAGGTAGCTAGTCATATTACCATGGAATTCAACCAGGGCGATCATATTGCCGTGCTGGGTGACAATGGCCAGGGTAAGACAACGTTCATGCGCACTATTGCAGGCGACCTGGAAGCGATGGGCGGCTCGTATAAATGGGGGCACGGCCTTAAGGTCGGTTATTATGCCCAGCATGTTCTTCAATCGCTTGACCTGCAAAATGATGTCTTGACCCATCTTATGAATGTGGCGGAAAAGTCTGTAGTCCGTCAGGAGATCTTGGCCATGGCAGGTAGTTTCCTTTTCAAAGAAGATGATGTATTGAAGAAAGTGGCGGTCTTAAGCGGCGGCGAGAAGGCCAGACTATGTCTGGCGAGTTTGCTATTGTCTAGAAATGATGTGCTTCTTCTAGACGAACCTACTAACCATCTTGATTTTGAGACTGTCGAGGCATTCGGCAAGGCTCTTAAAGCATTCAATGGAACAGTTTTTTTTATCAGCCACGACCGTACCTTTGTGAATATGCTGGCAACCCGGATTGTAGAAGTGAAGGATGGCA
>JAVCCW010000012.1 GCA_030765235.1 Candidatus Gorgyraea atricola
CTTCTATCAATACTTTTTTTATTAATGCCTCGTTTTTTTTATTTACCTCAACTACCTCATACATTGCTCTAGCAAAATTATATTTATTTTTCCCTCTAACAACGCCTTCTTTGTCTATCTCTAAGTAAATACTTTCCTTCTTCTGATAAACCCAAATATTTTCCTCTTTCTTGTCAGTGTCCCATTCTATTTCTTTGGATTCTAATTGTTCTTTAAAGTTCTCTGCAATTACATCTATAGGATCAGACAAAAACTTTTCTGGAGATTTACTAATAGCTGAAGCAAGCGTAACGCAAAGAACTCTATGCTCTTCTTCATCAGAAAAAATAATTTTATTCCTCAGGCAAGACTCTTTAGACAAGTCTATCTCGGAATATGCAATGTTGCTTAAAAGGAACACTATGCTTAAAAATATTGATATAATCTTAAAACTATACCCTTTATAAATTCTCATCATAATCCACCCAAAAAAATAGCCCTGTAAGGCTATATAGCTCCTATGTAAATAATTATATCATATAAATAGGGGTTTGGGAAGACCCTATGGCACAAAAACGATAAAAGGTTTTTAGCAGGCTGCCCCTTTTTAGGACGTCCCCAAAATTAATTTGCTTAGTTTAGCTAGAACCTCGCAATCTGGCTTATAGCAGATAGTAGACGTCCTATTTAGGTGCACCCTAGTATTTAAAATCCCTACCGATTTTTGAATTTCCTAAAATAATTGAAAGAAAATGACTCTCTCAATGTGTCTTATATAGTAGAGGATATGTTTTGAAAGATGAAGGAGATGACAAAATGCCCCACTTTCCCACTTGACGCTTTTCCCACTATATGATATACTTATAGTGGAGGTGAGAATATGACTATAAAGGTAGATGAGAAGTTCATATCAGTAGGTATCAAGATAGTAGATTCAAAAAACAGAATAAACCTGGGGGAGAAGATTTTAAAGATCATTGATTCAAAAGGCAAGGCAGACGCCTATAAGATTTTTATTGGGAAAGAAGGCGACATCCTGCTAAGGCCTGTTGTGACCGTACCTGCCAACGAGGCATGGATCTACGAACATCCGGAAGTCCTTAAAAAGATCCGCAAAGGCCTGGATGAGGCAGGCAAGGGAAAGACCAAAAAAGTCAGTGATCTGGACAAATTCTTCAAGGAGCTATGAAATTTGCATTATGCTTTACGCCTGCGTCAATAGAGACGCTTCGCGAGCTAAAACACAACCCATCACTAAAGAAAAGATATGATTATGTTAAAAAAGCACTTAAGCTTTTAAGCGACAATCCCCGCCACCCAAGCCTACAAACCCACCAGTACTATTCGATTTCCGAGCCTAATAAAGAAAAGGTCTTTGAGGCCTATGCAGAACAGAATACGCCAGCTGCCTACAGGATATTCTTTTATTATGGTTCCAAAAAAGGTGAGATCACGGTTTTTGCAATCACACCACACCCATAAGTATGTCATTGCGAGCGTAGCAGATAATAGACGTCCTATTTGGGTACACCCTAGTATTTAAAATTCCTTCCGCACCTTGACTCAATAAGCCCCTAGTAGTATCATATATAATATACTTCTAGAGGTACCTTTATGAAGATCCCCCTATTGCCTGGCCTTTATAGTCGATTTCCCTGACATAAAAGACCTGCTAAAGGCCTCGATCGCGATTACCAAATCCACGGATATCAGCTTTAGCACTCTACCCGCGATCACGATCGAAGAATTTGACAAAATAATAGCATAAAATTAGTTTTTGTATCGTTTGCGAATCACCTCACCAATCTGTCTCAGAATCACGCTTCACAGTGCAAGATCAATCAAGATCAATATTCCGATTATACACTTGACTTGCAGCGAATAGTCATTATACTTTTTAATATGAATATCAGATGCGAAAAGCTTTATTTTATTTTAATTCTAGGGACAATATTCTACCTTTTCTTTACGGGCTTCTGTAACAGCTTTGCCGAAGAAAAGTCCTCCGGTGAAAACCCGGCCTGGGTTAAGCGCATAGACTTAGGTATTGAGGCAGGGACTGGCCAAAAGCCCAAGTGGTATTTCGAAACTGTCCAACCACTTTATCAAAATCCCGCGGAAGACAAGACCTTATTTATCCAGCCAAGGCTCAACAAGCAGGATGATGACGAAACATTAAATCTGGGCGTAGGTTACAGGTGGCTTACACGTAACGAGAATATGCTTCTGGGCATGAATGCATTCTACGACCACACTTATGAGCACGATCATTACCGGGCAGGCTTTGGCATAGAAGCCTTGGGTAAAATCCTGGAAGCAAGAGTTAATACTTACTGGGGGCTTTCTGATAAAAGAATAACGGAGGAAACCGGGACATCCACTACCTATGAGGAAGTAGTGGATGGTTTTGATGTGGAAGTGGGCGGCGCTATAATTCCCCGGCTTCACTGGCTCAAACTCTACGGAAGCACATACTGGTTTGACCACAAGAAATTCGACGATAAAGAGGGCTGGAGGGTTCGAGCGAGAATCGAGCCCACAGATACTATCAACTGCGATGTTACTCTCTGGGATGACAATAAAGGGGATATGGAGATAAGGGCGGACCTGGCAGTAAACATTCCCTTTGATGACTGGTCTGACATCAAGGATACCTTCAGAATTGCAGAAACTAAATATGATGATAAAGATCTATCAGAAAGCATGCTTATACCGGTTGAAAGGGACCATGAAGTCAAGGTGGAGAAATGGATAGAAAGCTCTGGCCTAACGATAGAGGTAGGAAGGCAATGATTAAAAATATTTTTACGATAATCGTTCTGGTAACTTTACTTTTATTGCCTTGTTTTTCTTACGCTGCTGATCCGCCGGATCCCGAAGCCACAGGCACGCCTCTTGTGTATAAAGTAACTCTTGAAAGATTCAGAATATCAACTGACACCGGCGCCACATGGACGACTGTAAGAGAAGCAGATATTGAGTTTGATATTGCCTCGTCTAGTGCAGGGGCAGCAGTGGGGAATTTCTTTGCCGGAAGCTTCCAGCCCGGCACATATGATACGATAGAGCACACTAGTTCATCTACTTTTAATATGCAGGGATATATTATAGATGCAGTAGGTACAGATGACTATTATACCAGCACCACAGGTGCAAACGGCACTGCCTCCACTACAAGCTTTGATGTCAACAGCCCGCCGTCTGATTACGGCGAGGCCTCGATTATCATATACAGCTACAACGCAGGAGATTCCCTTCCTGCAGTAGAAGAAACAGTAAGTATCGCTATTATAAAGGGCGCCACGCAGAAGATAAATATAGACTTTGACGTTACGAATACACTGGCGCTGTATGACGTGGGAGGCGGCTCATACCAGCTCATGCCTGCACCGCCAACCGTAACAATAACCACCGAGTAGCCGCAGGGGACGCTTGACAAGTACGCTCCCAGCGTGTAGCAGATAATAGACGTCCTATTTGGGTACACCCTAGTATTTAAAATTCCTTCCGCACCTTGACTCAATAAGCCCCTAGTAGTATCATATATAATATACCTCTAGAGGTACCTTTATGAAGATCCCCCTATTACCTATATCTATATCCTCTATATCCCCAGGAATACCATCTATCCTAGCCCCTTTAAAGCTTAAAAACCTCTATACTCTTCTTATAAAGCCTGTAAAGGGCAAGTTACCTTAGCTTTGTAGTAGGATAGGGGAGGGGTGGGTGTTTTGTTCTAGAGTGTAGTGGTTTATTTTAAGTGTTTTTTTATTTCTTATGCCCTGTCCCCCCTGTAGGTCAGGTTTAAACCTGACCTACAGGGGGGACAGGGCGATTAAAAGCTTTAAAGCTTCGATGTTGCAATGGCTTTGGTTATTTGAAGAGGACAAACGAAGAGAGAGGCTGTTAAAAGAGTGGTTTAGTGATACTAAGCGAGAAGGAGATAAGCATGGATTTAAATTCTATTGAGGAGGCCGAAGGCCGACAAATCAATCTCTAATTATCCCTGTTAATAAGATTAACAGCGAGTTTCAGTATAATATCCCGCTCAGAAGGATTACTTTCAGCCATCATAAGCGTAAGAGCTACCAATGCATTATCCGCCAAGCGCTTTGAACCATCGCCCCTGTACAGAATCTTATTTTTCTCCAGAAACCATAAAAAGATAGAAGCTGCAATGCGTTTATTCCCATCGACAAATGAATGATTCTTTACAATGAAATATAAAAGATTTGCCGCTTTTTCTTCGACGCTCGGATATAACTCTTTGTTATCAAATGTCTGATAGATCGTATCTATCGAACTCTTGAAGGATCTATCTTTTTCTTTCCCGAAAATGGAAGAAGAGCCGAATTTCCTCTTTAAATCTTCAACTGCTTTTATAGCACCCTCATAATCAAGCCTGAATTTCTCCTCAGCGGTTGTTTTGGTTATTTTAAGTTTTTTATTGTCATAGTCATCCAGCAATCCAAGCCCATAGCTATAATCGCTTATGACATCCAAAAGCCCCACAGCCTCTTTATAATCAAGTTCTTTACGCGTTTTAATAGAGCCTACGAGCTTTATGGATCTTTGTAGGGCGTCTAATTTTTCACTCTTTTCTTTAAGTCGGCGTTCATTCAGGGTGTAGCCATCAATCAGATGTCTTTTAAGCACATTTGTAGCCCATATGCGAAAACGTGTGCCATTTTGTGATTTAACCCGATAGCCAACTGATATAACAACATCCAGACTATACATGTTTGTATTGTAAGATTTTCCGTCACTGGCAGTTATCCGGAATTTCCGGATAACTGATTTTTTCTCTAACTCTTTTTCGTTGAATACGTTAAGAATGTGCTCGTTTACAGTTCTGATGTCTTTTTGGAACAATAAAGACATCTGTTTCTGGCTCAACCAAACAGTATCCTGCTCTAGTGCTACATCAATCTTAATCTCCTTATCCCCGGTCTGGTAAATCGCGATCTCGCCCCTTGGGGCGTTTTTGATTTTGTCCATAACACACCTCCCTTTAGTATATAAGACACATTACACCCCTTGATTTCTTTCAAAAATCTTTACTTTCTTGAGTTGATTGGGTTGACAAAAGCGAGTTCGTGATGTAAACTATAAATACAACTAAATAAAAAGTCCCGAGTTCGAAGGAAAAAATCCCGGACTTAAATAAAGTAAAACCTTCATTAGTGCTTACCAAGGCCTAGTGAGGGTTTTTTGCGTTTAAGGGACTGAAGTCGTACGTTAGGAAGGGGGAATCTGCGACCATAAACAATTAAAACCTTCTTTTGCTGAAAGCTGACAGCTGATGGCTGAAAGCTAACAAAAGGAGGTTTCTATGGTAGTTTTAAAATTTATGCGGTTCGTATTAATAATAATTGCATTCCTCGCCACATTCTTCCCGATCTATATCAACATCTCTGCGTTTGCGATCGAACCTGACGAAGAAGATGCCTACATCGTTCTCCTTGACGAAAGTCGTAAGGAAATACACGAGGATGGCTCCTACACATCCACCATTCATGTAAAATACAAGATACTTAAAGAAGACGCCCTGGATTGGCTCGGCGAAAAAGAGATAGATTATCTCTCTGTTACAGAAAAAGTAGAGATAATAAAAGCCCTGGTCATAAAGCCTAATGGCAGGAAGATTCGCGCAAAAAAGATACAGGACGTTTCTCCGTATTCAGGTTACCCATCATATACTGACCTCAAGACAAAGATCATCACCATGCGGGACATGGCAGTGGATGATGTCCTGGAATTTAAATATAAGATCATTGCCAGGCATTCCAAGATGCCAGGCCAGACATGGGGCACTTTTTATTTTTTTGATAGCGCGCCTATGGATGTTTCGCGGTTCATATTGACTGCTCCTGTCGCAACCCAAATAAACATAAAGAGCGAAAATCTTGACATAGAGCCGGTCATCACATATTCAAAGGATGGCGCCACAAAGACATACACATGGGAGAGAAAAGATTGCCCTAAGGTAGAACAGGAACGCATGATGCCGAGCGTGCGCGACTTCTGCCCGTACCTTACCTATTCGACCATCGACGACTGGCAAGAAATAGCCATATGGTTCTGGGATATAGCGAAGGATAAGATGTTTGCCACGCCCCAGATCGCAGAAGCTGCCAGAGGCATAACAGCTTCCTCAGAAAACAAAAAGGATAAGATAAGAGCCCTTATGCGATACTTCCAGGATAATATCCGCTACGTTTCCATGAGTTTTGGCCTCAATGCCTTTGAGCCCCATCCTGCGCACGAAGTCTTTGAAAATAAATACGGCGATTGCAAGGACCAGGCAGTCCTTCTTATTGCCATGTTAAAATCGCTTGGTATAGACGGCTATCCTGTCCTTGTGAGATACGGCGAAAAGGCCTATCCACTGGCGAGAGTAGCACCGTCACCGGCGCAATTTTCACATATGATCGTGTATACCAATATAGACGGCCAGGATCTATGGCTTGACCCGCTTGAAGAAGGCATTGATCTGGGCGAGATCCCGTATTCGCTCACAGAGGAAAGGCTCTTTATTATTAGGCCGGGAGGAGGCGAGTTTATTGATATTCCTGAGATGCCGCTGGACAAAATGACCTATACAATAAAAAGGACATTTTTTCTTGAATCAGATGGCTCGTGCACAGGTATGGTTGAATCCATGCCCAACTCTGTTAACAGCGCTTCACTTAGATCCACCATAGAAGATTACACTGCCAGGGAAATGGATAGGCTGAAAGCTGCCATGCTCAACAGGGTCGCGGCGGGAGGAAAGATAATAGACACCTATATCACGGACCCAAAAGACTTCTCCAGGCCATTCTCCTTAATGATAAAGTTCGAATCAGATTCATGGGCGCCAACCATGGGAGACTTTATGATACTCCCATCGATGAGCCCCATGTTCGAGAATCCATTTGATCTGCCTGAAAAAGAACGCGACTTCCCCGTAGAATATTATAACTCCTCAATTAGCAGGGAAATAATAATATTAAATATCCCAAAGGGCTTTCACTTTGAATATATCCCTAAAAATTATGAAAAGGCCCTGCCGGTATGTAAATACATGCTTACCAGCCAGGTCCACAACGGCCGCCTGGTAATGATCTCGGATAGCCACTGGTTTCCCGGGAAGATCCCTGTCAAAGACTACGCCCTCGTGCAGGATTTCTTCATAGATCTTCAGAACGAGGCGCGCAAGGCGATAATAATAAAGAAGGAGGAGGAGAGATGAATAGAAAAAATATACCGCGGTTATTTTTGATACTATCCCTTGCAGCTTACCTGATAAATCCCGGGCATCTGGCCAGAGCCACATACGAAAAGACAGGCAATTACCTTGAAGAATATCTCAGCACTTATAATATATCCTTTCTAATCAATGCTGACCTGAACAATGACGGCAAAGAAGAAAAAGTCACCATCTACAGACAATGGGATGGCGAGAATCCCGATTGGAGCGACGACCAGTGGTATATTTTGCTAATCTCTGATCATAAGGGCAATGTTTTGTACATGAAGGATATTTCTTACTTCCAGGAAGTGGGAAGCTTTGCAGTAAAAGACAGAGACGGCGACGGCCTAAAGGAAATCATCATATCGCTCAATGCCAACGAGCACTGGTCGCCCAAGACCTACACCTATGGCTGGAAGGGTGACGGGTATGAGGTTGTTTCAGAAGGAAGAGGGGAGATAGAGCCATGATAAAAATACTTCCACTGATCTTAATATTACTATGTTCCGGTGTATCTTTCGCAGAGGACATTGATGAAAACCCGCCACATATCACTGAAGAGATGAAGGCCAAGATATACAGGCTTGAACGGGCAATGGATGCCCTGGCAGAAGACCCGGATAACCCAGAGCTTCTTTATGAAAAAGCGGTTGCCATGCTCGAGTCACTAGGGCCTATGTTTAGCCTCAGGACCGCCACAAACGCTTTATTGCGGGCCATTGAGCTAGATCCTGACAATGAAAAGTATAAAGCCTATCTGGGCCAGGTATATGATTCCTTCTGGAACCCCGCGGATTATAGTGTAAGTGAAAAGGACCTAAAGCAAACACCGCCAGGCGAGCTCCAGAATCTCAATGAATTACAGGCGATCAAGGATAGGGTGAAGAACCTAGTTGCGAAGTAATTCTTAACCCCAACCGCGTAGGTTGCCGCTTTTTGGCATCCTACGCGGTTGAAGAGGAATAAATAATGGTTGTATTAGAAGGTGGAAACGGAAACAGCATTAAAGTGTTAATCGTAGATGACGAGAGGCTGCTGATAGATAATTATATGGCCCTTCTTGGCAGCGAGAGATACGAGTTTTCAACAGCTACAGATGGCTCGGAAGCCATGGATAAACTCAGAAGAAACCATTATGATATGCTGATTACAGACTGGTGCCATCCTCCGGGGCTAGATGGAATAGGACTCCTGAGAGAAGCAAAGATACTAAACAAGGATATAGTTGTGATCCTCATAAGCGGCTATTTAAGTGATGAAGGCATTAACAGGGCAAAAGAATTAGGGTGTTTCGCCTACGGGTCAAAACCTTTCCATCTAAAAAAACTGAGGACTGTTATCACAAAGGCATTTGCGGAGCGAAAGAGGTATCTTAGATGAATAAAAACAGCAGTGGTAGCAGTAGACCAGGTTTAAACCTGGTCTACTGCTCACGCCCTTGTAAATCCCCCACATTTCCTTTTGACTTCCCCCATCTAAAGAGCTACTATATATAAAAATCAACATAACCAGGAGGACCTTATGGCAAAAGGCGGCTGGGTAGTAAAACTCACCGACACAGAAATAGTACGATGTCATACTATAAGCTTTGATTATGATACATGGGAGTATACAGTAAATAACAAAGAGCGAAAAAGATTCCCTGACGGGATTTCAACCATAAAGATCGAGGTTGGCGAAGATTAATTGTATAATTAATAGCTATGAAACAACTATTCCTTAAACTATCACTCCTAATCCTACTAATCACCCCGGCCTCAAGCTATGCCGCTGATTTCCATGCCGCTCAGGTCGCGGATATCTCTGATCGTAAGTACGAATCTGCTATTATCGAGCTATTAGACGGAGCTAAAGAATCTATCCTGATCTCAATGTATGTCATGAGTCCCACGACCGAGCCAGTAGCCTTACTGCTAAATGACCTAAAAGAGGCATTGGAACGCGGAGTTACAGTAGAGATATACCTAAATACCCGCTTTAAGTCAGATAACACCTTTAAATTAACCAAGCATTTCAAAGACCTGGAACGTAGCGGCGCCAAGATATACCTTGCTTCACCTTATTACCTCCTCCACGATAAGCTCGTTATTGTTGATAGAAGATTTGTCGTAGAAGGCAGCACCAATTGGAGCGTATCAGCTTTAAAAGCCAACCACGAATCAGCCACTATCATCGATTCCCCGGCTCTTGCCCAGACTAAAACAATCCGCGTAAGAAACTTCCTTCTCGTAGGCATGGAAGGGGAAAAAGGGGATACTGAGAGAATTGACCGGCCTAAAGTAAAAGCGCCATTACCAGATACGCTCGAACTCCCGTTGGCGCTGCTGGAGGAAAAGAAATATTTCCCTACTATGCGGAAATGGGCCGATAACCGCAGTATAAGCGCATGTCTTCTTCTTATGGCAGAATCAGCCCGCATAGGCAAAAATGAATTCTTTCTTAATTTAGAGGACTTTGCCGCCCAGCTACAGATGCCTGAGGACTGGTCAGACACAGCCAAGCGCAGACAGGTCTTAAAAACCCTAAAGAGACTAACTAGTAAGTATGATCTAATAACCGCCACCTTCACACACGGTAAAGACGCCTATATAAAGCTCACTGATCTCCCAGGAGACACCTTTACCTCTTATTCCAGCATCCTTGATCCAGAGCTCCTTGCCAAAACATCCCCCACAGCAATAACAGTTTTACTAATAGATCTAACTGGAAAGGATTACACAGAAAAAGACCTGACCACCCGCTTCCACATCAGCATCAGGCAATATAAGAGAGGGAAGAAGGAATTGGAGGGGGTAGAGTAGTTTTTTGTAAGCTAAAACCGCGTAGGTTGCCGCTTTTAGGCATCCTACGCGGTTGGATATGGTTAAGAGTGGTGTTCTTTTTATTTCTTATGCCCTGCTTCTGCCTCACCCTGTAGGCAAGGTTTAAACCTTGCCTACAGGGTGAGGCAGAAGCAGGGCGCCTAAAAGATTTAGGGACTAGATGCAGCAATGGCTTAGATAGAGAGAAGAGGACAAACGAGAGCAGAAGTTGTTAAAAAAGTAATTTGTAGAGCCTAGACAATGACATAGAAACCGCGTAGGTTGCCGAAGGCATCCTACGCGGTTGGATAGGTTAAAAACCCCTAGTGTCATTGCGAGCGAAGCGAAGCAATCTCAAGCTATTGACTAATTACCCAAGGAGATGTAAAATAATCTTACTTAGAGGACAAAATGAACCTATCATTTAATAGAACTCTAGCCAGTTCCTATAAAAGTCCTTCGCAGAAAATCAGAGTCTTGACTGAAAATTGGGCAAGAAACAATATTTATTGCCCATCATGTGGCTCACCTATAAAGAACTACCAAAATAATCAACCTGTAGCCGACTTCCATTGCATTAACTGTCCAGAGCAATACGAGTTAAAGAGCAAAAAGGACGACATAGGCCTTAAAATACTTAATGGCGCATACAAAACAATGCTGGAGCGTTTAAGAAGCAGTCATAACCCGAATTTTTTCTTTCTCAGTTACGGCTTGGGCACATTAGAGGTATTAAATTTCCTAGTCATACCAAAACATTTCTTCATCCCAGAGATTATAGAAAAACGAAAGCCGCTAGCACCACATGCTCGTAGAGCTGGATGGGTCGGCTGCAATATCCTTTTGCAAAAAATCCCCCAAACAGGAAAGATATTCTTAATCAAAGATAAAAAAGTTAGGCCAAAGAAAACAGTGCTTGAAATCTGGCAAAAGACCCTTTTCCTCAGAGAAGAAACCCAGCCCGATGCAAAAGGCTGGATTCTGGATATAATGAATTGCATCGACGGTTTAGGAAAAAAGCTATTCTCACTAGATGAGATTTATTCCTTTGAAAACGACCTACAGCTAAAGCACCCTGATAATAAGCATATAAAAGATAAAATTAGGCAGCAACTCCAGCTCTTGAGAGACAGAGGTTACCTTGAATTCATTGGCAGAGGAAAATATAAGCTTATTTAGACCTATGAATAAAAGAAATTTAGGTAAGTTAAAAAGGGATATCATCGTAATGTGTGATTACTTATGGGAAGAGGAAAAACATTACGAGGAGAGCGACAAGCCAAAAGATCACATCTGGCGTTACGTTAAAAGAATTAGGCAAGAGTTAAAGAAAATATAGAATGCTTCCTTCAGCCGTCAAAACAATAAGAGACTTGATGGGACACCTTTGATAGGGGAGAGCCAAAACGGCACAAGAAACATATTATAATAAAGAAAGGGAAATGCTATGCCAAAATATATCATAGATTTTGAATTTGCTGGGCATGTCGAAGTTGAATCCAAGACAGAAGAAGAGGGGAAAGAAGTCGTTGAAAAGATGAGCATTGAAGAACTGTCTACGCATATTCAACATTTTAATGTTGGAAAGCATTATATTAAAAAGGTAAAAAATTAGAGCATAGGGACAGCTCTTAACGCAATCTCACCCTAATATTTTTACAATTAAGCGGGATAATAATATAATCCCAATGATAACTACCCCTACTAACAATCTCTCATAATAAAATCTAAAATATGGATGCATATGAAACTCCTTGATTTTAAAGAACACACAGGTTAGAATAGCAATATATTGGATAGAATTTATTGTAACAATATAATTATAGCATTATATTGCAATAAGTCAAGGGGAAAACATGCTTTCAGAAAACATCAAAAGACTTAGGAAAAAGAAGGGCATCTCTCAGGATAAACTAGCAAAGCTTGCAGATGTAACGCATACTACGCTTGTTAAACTCGAGTCTGGAGCTAATAATAACCCTACTGTTAAGACATTGAGCAAGATAGCCCAGGCACTTGAGATTAGCTTGGATAAACTAGTTAGTAAAAATAATTGACAAAGATAAATTCTGTGGCATACTTATATCTAAGATCAACAATTAAATACAAAGTGGTATGTTTCGAAGGGGGAACTGCCACGTTAAAACAATTAAAACCTTCGCAAGAAATAGCGGGGGTTTTTATTTTTTATGCACATTCCATTTAGATATTATAAATTAAATTAAAAAATTATGAGTCAAATAGACAGTCCAAAAGCCCCTATAAAAACAACTATAAAGATATCTGATGAAATTTATTTCCGTTCTGGACAAGGTAATTTTGTTACCGAAAATTATGGGAGCACTTTTCAGCTTCAAAATCGGAGATACTTAGGTAATAAATATAAGTTGTTAGATTTAATAGAGGATATAATAGAAGAGAAATGTGTTGGTTTTAAATCTCTCTGTGATATATTTGCAGGTACTGGAGTTGTTGGCGGTCGCTTTAATAAGAAAAGCGTAAAAATAATTAGTAATGATATTTTGAAAAGCAATTTTATTCCTCTCAGCGTATTTCTTGCGAGCGTCAAATTAGATAAGATTAAGCTTTTTGACAAAATCAAGATGCTCAATAATTTAAAAGCGACAAAAGACAATTATATTTCAAGACACTTTGGTAATGCGTACTTTTCATTAGAAAACGCAAGAAAAATAGGCACCATCAGAGAAACGATAGAAGTGATATCTGAAAGTATCGAAGAAAAGAACGCTTTGCTAACTTCCTTGTTGTATGCTTCGGATAAGGTTGCTAATACCGTGGGGCATTACGACGCTTATAGGCAGAATTTAGATATGTTGCAGTCAATGCAATTGTTAATGCCTGACATTAAATATGAGAATAATATTTATAATGAAATCTATTGTAAAGATGCGAATCGACTAATTAGAGATATTTCGTGTGATATTTTGTATATAGATCCTCCTTACAATTCAAGACAATATTGTGATTCTTATCATGTATTAGAGAATTTGGTAACATGGGAAAAGCCAAAGGTATATGGCAAGGCGAAAAAAATGGACAGGAGCCATTTAAAAAGCCGCTATTGTTTAAAAAATGCCAATGAAGCCTTTTTTGATCTAGTAAAACATGCAACTTGTAAGCATATTTTAGTTTCATATAACAATACAGGAGAATCAAAAGACGATAGATCAAATTCAAGGATCAAAGATAAGGAAATTATAGATATTTTGAGACAAAAAGGGACTGTTCGGATTTTTGAGCGCACATATCGAGCTTTTACAACTGGTAAAAGTACCTCAGAAGGGCACACAGAAAGAGTATTCTATTGTAAGGTTGTGTAGAAATGCGAAAACCCTGGTCTATATCCACTACAGTAAGAAACGCAGAGAGAGTACGTGATTTCCTCGTCGTTTTAAAAGAATTGGAAGGTTGCGAGTGGTCGTACGACAATCAAGAAAAATATCAAACTCTTTTAATCAAAAATAGGACATACGGTAAAACAAATCAATTTTTTAATGATCTAAGCCGAGAGCAAATAAAATTATTACAAAGCGCGGACAAGATAACCTATAAGCAGTCAGAAGATATATTTAACACAAAAAGATACAGAGATCCTGCGATGCGAGGCAGGCAGTCGATCAACCCGCTTAAAAAATTAGGACTAGTAAAGGTTGAAAATAATAGGGTACACGTCACTTCCCTTGGTAACTATTTGCTTCGAGATGATTATGATCTCGGAGAAATGTTTTTTAGGTCCTTTCTAAAATGGCAACTCCCAAATCCAAACAGTCAATCTTTTAAGAAAATAGACGGGTTCAATATAAAACCATTTATTGGAACTTTACATTTTATCTATAAGGTTAATACGAAATGGCAAGGTCAAAGCAGAAGACCTGTTGGAATTACTAAGGAAGAATTTTGTATTTTTGTTCCCACATTAATTAATTTCAGACATATAGATGATCAGGTAAATAAACTTATAAATCTTAGAGCGGCATGCGAAGACAAACCTGAGTCAGATAAAAGACGGATAATAGAAAAATTTAAAGGCGATTTTGTTAAAGAATTTTTACAATCAGCTAATCAGTCTCAAATAAATCAATGCTTAGATAACTTGCGGGATTATGGAGATAGTATTATTAGATATTTTCGCTTGACCAGATTTATTTATATAAGAGGGGGAGGGTTTTATATCGATCTAGAACCTAGGAGATATATAGAGATCGAAAAGCTACTTGAAGTAGACGATGCCTCGCCTTTGGACTTTACAAACTTACAAAAATACCTGGATTACATAGCGGACATTACCAAACCTATTTTGCCGTGGGAAAACCAACCGGCATTAGAAGCTATCGCAAAAGAAATCGTAGATGATGTAAGCGATTTGGCTAAGGATTTAAAAGATAAAAAAATTGTTGCACCACCTTTTGATTATAAAAAAGAAAGTGAACTAAAAGAAGAGGTGTTAAAAGAATACGTAGAAAATCTAAGAAATTATAGAAGAGAATTGCAAGATTTGGAACTTTACCATAGGTCACAAACACTGGAAAGTATTCAGCAATGCATTATCGAACTAGAAAATATTTATAGGTCGCGAGCCAAAAAGAGCATAGAACTAGAGAGATTGATAACTGTTGCATTAAATGCTCTCAACGATGCTTTAAAGATAAAGCCAAATTATCCAGTAGGCGATGATAACCAACCAACGTTTACAGCTCCAGGCAATAAGCCCGACATTGAATGCTTCTATGATACATTTGGTGCAATTTGTGAAGTTACGATGAGAAAAGACAAAAGCCAGTGGTTTGAAGAGGGTCAACCTGTCATGAGACACTTGCGAGACTTTGAAAGTAGCAACAAAGACAAGCAAGTTTTCTGTCTATTTATAGCACCTCTTGTTCACAGAGACACGTTGAACACCTTTTGGTTTGCAGTTAGATACGAATATGAAGGAGCTAAGCAGAAAATAATTCCCTTATCGCTCAAGCAATTTATACAAATATTAAAAATCTTTCTAGGAATAAAAGAAAAAAAGCTTACGATTAAACACGTAGAATTTCTAAAACTATATGAAAGCATAGTAAGAGTTGCTGAAACTGTAGATAATTCTGAAGCATGGTTAGAGAAAATACCAGAAACAATCGAAGACTGGAAGGCTTCTGTTGTTTTAAATACCAAGTGATGTTATGAAAATTAATCATATTTACCAAGGCGATAGCATAAAAGTCCTTCAGCAAAAGATTGATAAAGATTCTATTGATTTGATATTTGCAGACCCTCCTTATAATCTTTCCGGTGGTGGCCTAAAATGGGAAGGAAATAAAACCGGTGGAGACTGGTATATGGTTAATGAGAATTGGGATAAGTTATCGGAACCCAAATACCTTGAGTTTACTCGAAAGTGGATTGGATCTTGCAAGGATACTTTGAAGAAAAAGGGGTCTATGTATATATCGTGCACTTATCACAATGTCTCAGAAGTCATGATAACGTTAAAACAGTTAGATTTTAAAATAAAAAATGTGCTTACTTGGTTTAAAATTAATGCTATGCCAAATATGACAAAAAGAGTTTTTACTCACAGCGCAGAATTTATTGTTTGGGCAGTTAAGGATGGTGGGTGGACTTTTAATTATGAGGATTTGAAAAAGATCAATCCAGACAGGCAGAAAGACGGCTCGCTAAAACAAATGAGGGATGTCTGGCAAATGCCACTCGTGCAAGGGAAAGAAAGATTAAGAGGGTCTAATGGTAGAGCTTTACACCCGACACAAAAACCGGAGGAGATGTTAAAACGCATCATAACTGCTTCGTCAGATAAGGGAGATTTAGTTCTTGATCCTTTTTCAGGGAGCGGTACAACTGCGGTAGTAGCAAAACGATTGGGCAGGAATTGGATAGGGATCGAAAAAAATAAAGACTATATAAAAATTGCTAAAAAACGAATTAGTTGCAAAGCTTAAATCCGACACCAGCGCAAAATGGCAAAAATCAAACTAAACCTACATGATATTTTTAATAAGGGGCAGTCGATTGAGGGTGAGCTTAATCGGGTTATTCATGAGGCTGTGGATAAAAAGATTCGCCTGGTAGAAATCATACCAGGGAAGGGGAGTGGGCAGCTGAAAAAGCATGTTTTACGCTTCTTGCAGGATAAAGAGATAAAAAAGCTCTACCATAGAGTAGAGAAGGATAGTAAGAATTTCGGAAGGATTTTTGTGCATTTTAGGTTTTGAAGATGAGGGGGTAGCATGGTAAATATTGATACTCTTGCAGTTCTGTTAATATTGTTGCCCGGCTTTCTTTCTAAGGGAATTATCGATGGTTTGGTTCCCAGAAAGAAAACATCTCCGATAAATAATATCATAGAAGCCCTCATGCTTAGCTTTCTGGCTTATGCTTTGCTTCTCTGGACATCTTCATTTTTCCCTTCTTTAAAAATTTTTACACAAGAAGCTGTATCTAAAAAACAACTCTCGGAAATTGCAGCCAATTTAAATTTTGCTAATATAATTTTTTTACTAAGTGTGTCAATAATTTTAGGCTTACTATTTACTAAAATTATACATACGCAATGGTATTATGCTATTATGCGAAAATTAAATATAACATATTAGGAGTGGTGACAGAGATGTGTGGCAAGGCGTGTTCTCAGCTTATAGGGGCAAATGGCTTTTAGTTACCTTAAAAGATGGGACTGAAATTTTAGGGTATCCTGATTTTTATTCTGATGATTTTCAAAAAAGAGAGCTGTTTGTTGCTTCTGCAACAATAAAGTTTAAGGATGGTAAAAAGGAAGATATCGAAGGTCCGGGAATTTTGTTAACGGAAAAAAGCGATATAAAGCATATCCAATTCTTAAACTAACAAGGAGGTCTATAATGTGCAGGGAAAAAGAACCACCAAGAAGACAAGAACCACCAAGAAGACAAGAACCACCAAAACATGACAAGCCAGTTAAAAAGCTTCATGAAGGAAACCGAGGAGAAAAACCAGTAACTCCAAAACCAGAAAAGTAATAACAGTTATAGAGGGCTGCAGGGGTTTTTGTGTTTAAAAAGATCTTTTTGTTCTGGTAAATTTAAAGGGGAGAGGTATGATAATACTATGATTTCAACAGTTCGTGAAGTGTTTGAAGAATTCAAATCGAAACTCGAATTAACTAAATCATTACAGGACTCGATAACAACACATCATAACGCTATTAGAAATTGGATTGAATTAAACGACCCAAAAATCGAAACACATCTCATAGGGTCTCTTCAAAGAAAAACCAGAATACAACCAAACGATTCACAACAACCGTTTGACATTGATATTTTGGTTGTTTTGGGAAACTTTGAGATGTGGATTCCTGAAGGCGGCATTACGCCCTCCAATGCTATTGATGAGGTGGAAGGCATAGTATCTAATAATGAGAAATATAAACGCATGGGACCAGAAACAGACAGTCCTGCCATCGTATTGGAATATGCAGGTAATATAGTAATTGAACTTATTCCAGCTTATATAGATAATATCGGGCAAGCGCCTGATGGCACTTTAACCCCACCCAAAGGAAGAGGCTATTGGATCCCAAAAAACAATAGATGGACCATGGCAGACTATGACTACGATGCAGAATACACAACCAAAGCCAACAAAGACAGCAATGACTATTTAGTTCCAGTAATTAAAATGTTAAAATGCGCAAAGAGAAATTGTTTTCCTAAGATGCGGTCTTATCATTTGGAAGTTATGTGTTCACAAATAATACCTCTTTGTGTGCAGCATATTGTAAATTCAGGTAATGAAATAACATACCAAGAGTTAATCGAAGACTTCTTTTATCTTGCTAAAGAAAATGTTTTGTCATCAGTTAAAATACCTGACAGCAAATCATCAAATGCCGATATCTACATGACGGTGCACGAAAAAGAGCTCTTAGCTGATGCTTTTGAAAAAATTTCAATGTTTTGCGAAAAAGTTTGTTCAAAAGACGGCATAAGCGCAATCAAAGAATGGCATAAGTTATTTGGCAACCCATTCCCCTCAGGAGGTTAAACGTGAACGAAAAAACAGAACCTTTAATAAACGAATGCAAGCAGATTGAAGCTGATTCAATGTATACGGCAGAAACCCATCATATTATTGCTGGCAAAGCATCATCAAAAAGTTTTTATTTTAGGCTCATACCTGCCATTATCACGGTTGCAGGCGCCTATTGTTTACTGCAAGGAGCCAATAACTGGGTTGCATGGATAACTTTACTGGCAGGAATTTTAACTATATTTAACGTATTTGCAGAATTTGATTATAAAGCCAGAGAACACTTATTCGCAGCTAAGAAATTTACGGTTTTAAAGCATAACTCCAGGGTTCTTTACGAAAGTTTCAGACATTTTATCGAAGAAAAAGAATTTTATCATGAAGTAAGGTTGTTGCGAGATAGATACAATATGTTAGTAGAATCTACGCCAGCTACAGATGATGAAGAAGCATTTAATAAAGCCAGAGATAGGATAAAAAAAGGAGTACATAAAGCCGATTTTAGGAAAAAATAAGGGCAAAAAAGGATGTCTTGTTTGGTAGTTTCAGGTTTTAAGAGAGGAGAGGCTTTGTAATGAATATTAAAGATATGTTAGAGCGGGGTTATTTTCCAAAAGAATTACCGCCTCCCTTCACAACAAAATCGTTCTCAGATAAGTTTAGCAGCATAGAAACAGCTTGGAACCAGATTACTGAAAGTATCCTTGTACCGTATTGGAAATCCCTCACCAATCTGTCCCAGAATCACTCTTCAAAGTGTCCCCTGAGCTCATCAAGCAGGTCAGGTTCTGAGGAAAGACACCTTTCTTTATAGCTAGACCACTTATAATCCGCGATATTCTCTACTATCCCAGCCTTTACAGGATTTGATTCTATGTAGTTAGCACAGTGTATTAAGTATTGATCTTTCAGGATTGGCTTGGAAATAAACCTTCCCTGCCAGAGGTGACCCGAGGTCCTATAGACCTGGTTAAAATACGCTGAATAGCCCCTATTTAGCCATTGCATGAATTTGGACATATTGAGGGAGGAGAGGCTTTCGATTAAGAGATGGACATGATTTGGCATAAGGCAGTAGGCGTAAAGGAGAATCCGGTATTTGCGCTTGGCCTTTTTAA
>JAVCCW010000013.1 GCA_030765235.1 Candidatus Gorgyraea atricola
CGGAATCGGTGCTCCCGCGATCCCGGCATTAAGAGAAGTCTTAATAGGTAATGATCCAAAAGCGCGAAAGAATGCCGCAATAGCCTTAGTTCGAATCGGGGATCTTTCTGAGTATTCGCATTTGATCCCAGAATTAATATCAGTCTTAAAAGAAGATGATTTAGAAACATACAAAGAAGCCATAGCGGCTTTAGCCGGAATCGGCGCTCCCGCGATCCCGGCATTAAGAGAAGTCTTAATAGGTAATGATCCAAAAGCGCGAAAGAATGCCGCAATAGCCTTAGTTCGAATCGGGGATCTTTTTGAGTATTCGCATTTGATCCCAGAATTAATATTAGTCTTAAAAAAAGATGATTTAGAAACATACAAAGAAGCCATAGCGGCTTTAGCCGGAATCGGTGCTCCCGCGATCCCGGCATTAAGAGAAGTCTTAATAGGTAATGATCCAAAAGGGCAAGAAAGCGCTGTGATAGTTTTATCTAAAATTAATGATCTTTCTGTAATTCCTGCGTTAATAACGGCTTTAAAAAATGTTCATTTGAACATACGCAAAGTTGCTGCCAAATCTCTTGTCATGTTGTTGCCAGAGGGTCCATTGAGCAACGTTTTAGAGGAAAGCCTGTCACATCATGTACGATATAATAGCGGCGCTGAAATGCTGTTTGCGCCTCTATCTCCCCAGGACGTGGAATTAGTTTTGCGATATTTAAGAGGCGAGATATCAGTGAAGTTTAGTCATATTCGAGGTTCAACAGATGAAAGTCCGGTTCTTGGTCCTTATGGCGATGTTTGGTACCATGAGACAACTGTTTACAAACAAGCGAGGATAGAGATAGCTACAACTACAGAAGATCCAAAAGTCATCATAGCAAAAGACCCAGCAAAGGAATCTTCGGTTACAAATTCTTTAAAATATAAACCAGTTCCGGTATCTCCGGAACCCAAAACAGCTTTGCCATCTGCTCAAAAATTACCACCCAAATTTATACAGGATGTGCAATTCTGGGAACTAAAGGTACCCCCTATTGATCATCAGAAACAGGGCACAGCGATAGTCGGTAAAGATGATATATTAACTACATCAAACAAAAGAAGCTGGATGTGGAATTATATCTCTGAAAATGAACAACCCCGCAAAAAGGCTCTTGAAAAGTTGGATTATTGCTTGCAAAAGATCCCAGCAGTGATAGCAACTCTTTATGAAAATAATATGATATCTGCTGATACGCCGCTGGTTTCGATATATCTTATGGGAAGTTATCCATGGGTTGAGAAAGCTAATGATCTTGATCTGGTAGTTGTCGTAGCAGGTGAGCGCGAGTTCACAAAAACAGATTTCTCTAAGTTATCAGTAAAGGCAAAAGAGATAGTGCCCGGACTCGAGACCTCTCTTGAGATAGTAGGCTTAGAGACGCTTAAAAAAGCCGCGAGAGGTGAGGGGAATGATCGAGTTAGCAAGGTTATAAGAAGAAAATTAATAGCTTATAGTGGTGCTGTGCCTATTGCAGGAGTGGATATATTCAGTAAATCAACCCCACCATTAAACAACTTTATTGTAATGATAGATGATTTAATGAAAGACGCGAAATTCGCAAAATGGAAAAATATAATGCAAGATGTTACTAGAATACAAGCTAAGAAGAAATGGCGCAAAACAGAAGTAACGGCCATGGTCCGTTGGCTTAATGGCAAAGGCAGTCCTGTTGTCGATACCCTCAAGATATTACGCGAAATACAACAGCAGCTTAGCGATACATCAGCAGGCATAAAGGCATCATCCTCAGGTGTAATAACGCCTGAGGATATCTTTGAAAGAAGACTTGCGTTTGTGATGATAAAACCAAGCATTGCTGCTGGGCCAGATAAGAATTTATTAAGCGAAGATGCAATTACAGAAAAGCTTAAGGATTCAGGCTTTGAAGTAATCGCGAGCTTGCCTGGGCAGATATTAAGCCGCAAAGCCGCGGCAGAATTTTATGCAGAAGAGAAGGATGAGTTGTTTTTTGACGCTCTTATAGAACATATGATATCAAGCAGCACTATACCGGTTATCCTACGCGGTCCACAAAACGCATGGCATAATTTAAAGGATATATTGGGCCCAGCGGACGGAAGTGTTCCAGAGAGCTTAAGAGCTAAGCTGAGTATAGGTGTAAGGCAGCTTCCGGATGTAGGCAATATTGTATATAACAGGATATACGCATCTGATTCATTTGAAGCTACATTAAAAGATATTTTATTCTTTGCTGAGAGAACAGAAAGCGCGTATTTTCTTGGATCCGGTGAAAAGCTTCTTATGTCTTTGTCCCTGGAATCTGATAGGGCTTATTTTTCAGCGCTCTACAGGCAGTATAATCTGCAGCTGCTTGTAGATGCACAGGTGCGTATTCTCATGGAAGCTGATGCATCATTAACTAAAGACGATGCATCTGCTCAAGCTGCTACTTTAGTAATAGATGAATTAAAGAAAGCAGGAAGAGATAAGGACGCCTTGATATTAGCAGATTCCAAGCCGCTTATTATAGGAGATAACTTTTTTCCTTCAGCATTGCTTGCAAAGGGGGATGTCGAGGGCATTAAATATGAGGACCTTGGCGTGGTTCAATATGATGATATTGCGAAGGATTTAAGAAACATACAAGCTGCCTCGAATGTTACAATCGTACAGAATCCATTAAATGGCGGCATAGGCCAGGAAATGGATAGGCTAGATTTCTTAAAAACTATCTGGAGAATGACAGGTCGAAAGAGTGAGCCAAAGCTTGGGGCAAAGGCTATGGATTGTTATTTTAAGACTATCGTTAAAATAAATGATCAGGAAAAAGAAGCATTTGTAAGTGTTGCAGAGGCTACTATACTAGCCCTTCTGTATGAGGTAGAGAATGGCCATTACAGCCAGGGTATCCTAGAAGAATTTATCAGTAGTGAAACAAGGCAGGCTATGGATGACCTAATGGACACTGTTTATCTTTATGATAGGCTTGATACTTCTAATAGCAGCAAAAGGACATATGGCGAGATACTTGAAGAAAAAAATATGTTGGGTATTATGCCGGAACAGGCGCTATTTCCGCGCTTTGATGTAGAGGATAATAATAAGTTGACTGACAAATATACAGCTCCCGGTAGCCATGGGCACTGGGGCGTGTACGCCCTATCTAACATGCCCGATAAAAAACTGCCACAGGATGGGAGCGTTCAGATAAGAAGTATATTTAATGGTGATGGCATATCTAATTCTCCTAATAATGTTATAGCAGGATGGATGGCGAGAGAGAACGTGCCTGTTGTAATGATAACAACTACTAGGGCTCCGATAGACGTAAAAGGCGGCATGCTTGGCGTAGAATATTTAGGAGGCAAAAAATCCAGAAAGAATCTGCTTGAATTAGCGGATGCAAAGACAAGCGATAAGGAAAATCCAGGACAGGCAGAACTTTTTAACAATATGGGGATTTCTAAAACAGATGACAGATTTGGCAAAGATGGCATGCAGCTTTTTAATACAAACACAGTGTTATTGAATGACACAGTCTTGCAGCCGTTTTTAAGAGATTTGAGAGCTATGCTTGGTCTTGAAGAATATAACAGAGTAATAAGTCCTAAGATGATGATGAAGTCCGTTAAGCAGAAAGACGGCAAAGAGTATGTCCAATTGGAAGGCGCTATGGGCTCATCAATGCTTGGCCTTGCCGGTTTTCTTTCGACAACAGACGATGCTAAGATA
>JAVCCW010000014.1 GCA_030765235.1 Candidatus Gorgyraea atricola
GTTATGCTTCATCTAGTCCCTAAATCTTTTAATCGCCCTGTCCCCCCTGTAGGTCAGGTTTAAACCTGACCTACAGGGGGGACAGGGCATAAGAAATAAAAAAACACATAAAATAAACCACTACACTCTAGAACAATAAAACAAAAACACTACAAAACACCCACCCCTCCCCTATCCTACTACAAAGCTAAGGTAACGCCCCCTTTACAGGCTTTATAAGAAGAGTATAGAGGTTTTTAAGCTTTAAAGGGGATAGGATAGATGCTATTCCTAGGGATATAGAGGATATAGATATAGGTAATAGGAAGGTCTTCATATAGGGCACCTTTGTGGTTAGTGTATATATGATACTACTATGGGCTTATTGAGTCAAGGTGCAGGGTTTATGAGATCAGGGGACACTTTGAAGCGTGATTCGGGGACAGATTGGTGAGGGGAGTTCAATACGGTACAAGAAACTTACATACTAAACCCTATCGGCCCCTTTGGCTTTGACGGAGTCTCTGGAGGCGGCGGTAATGGCGGCATAAACGATTTCATGATCTCAAATATGGCTATTACGTATTTATCTTGCTTATCCATGCGCTTCTCGAGTTTTTCCAGCTTTTCTGCTATCTCTTTGTGCGTGACAAGGATCTGCTTTAGCCTTACAAATGCTCGCATAATAGCAATATTGACCTGGATGGCGCGTTCGCTATTAAGAACCGATGAAAGCATTAAAATGCCATGTTCCGTAAATGCACGCGGCATCTTGCGCGATCCTCCCCAACTTGAAGTTCCAAAATGGAACTTCAAGTTTTTAAGCTCATCTTTTGTTAATCGAAACATAAAATCTACAGGGAAACGGCCTATGTTTCTACTTACAGCTTTATTCAAATTCTTTGTTAGGATGTCATAAAGCTCAGCCAAATCCCTATCGAGCATAACCTTTTGCCCACGAATTACGAATATTCTGCGCTCGATTACCTCCTGCGGAACAAGCCCTTTCATAATATGCCTCCCTCCTGTCTAAGATCACAATTTGCGACTACCTATTTATCAAATCAACCTTCATAACAGTGCCATTATGCCAGTCCTTGCACTCCTCCAGCGCCATCTCAGCAAAGACCTCCAGGCCTTTATTTGGCCTCATATTATACTTTCTCAATGCGTCCAACGCATTCTCCGAGCCATGATGAGCAAGTATCATCATAATAGCTTCCCTGGTTTTGCGCTGAATGCCTTTTCCAAGAAGCAGTCTACTCATGTTGACTACAGTTCCAACCGGGAGCTTATTACACTCCCGAGGCAACAAAGTATGGCTCATTATATAATGGCTCGTTGCCTGTACTCGCGGATCAGGATCATCAACCATACCAGCCATCATGGCTTCTCTCCCGTTAGTCCGCCACAAATGCTCCAAAAACCCCCAAAACCACCCTTCTGTCATACCACACCTCCCTTTACTATATAAGACACATCTGGAGGGGTGTTTTCTTTCAAGAAAAATTACTTTTTTGTAATTTTTCGCAGTCTCGCCGAAGCCAAGCACGAAAGTTGCTTGGCGTAGGCGGGCAATTATTTTAGGAAATTTAAAAATCGGAAGGAATTTTAAGTACTAGGGTGTATCCAAATAAGATGTCTACTATCTGCTATAAACACTTTCTAGAAAACTCTTGGGGTAGCAGTCTAAAAAAGAGTGTCTTGACTGTGGCTGGCATTATAAGATGCACTAAATAGCCTTCAGGATCTGTTCCTCTAAACCAAAGGAACTCTTGGCGTGCTGGATAACCTTCTAAAGCTTTCCTTATGTTAGGAAATATAACATTGCATCCCTGCCCTTTATCAACTTTAACAGAGACCTTCTTGCCGTTTGCCTTTACAAAGATATAGCCTCTAAATTTCTCATGAGATGCAAAGATCTCTGTTGTCAGGCTACCATCTAACAGCTCCATCAAAGTCTCTTTAGAAACAGGGCTCTCTCTCATTGGTTCTAGAGTCACCTGTTCCATATTTGTTAATGAAATAGCAGCTGATTCAAGTAAAGGACAATTCTTGCACCATACACTAAATCTTTCCTCTCCCTCCTTCTTTCCATGTTTATCTTGCAGCCCTCTTAAGATACCTTTTGCAACGCTTTTGCGGTAATATGAAAAATCAAGGCTATGACCACCATAGTCCATAAGCAAATCTACGCCACCGACAGGATTGTCCAAATTCATAAGTGCAGTAATAAAATCATTAGCATTTTGATTCTTTTTAATATTCCTTACAGTCATTAATTTAAGCTTGGGCTTGGATACTTTTCTGTAGTGGGTGAGATCTCCCGCTTCGATTATAATCCGACTTAAATCAATAGACCGTTGCCTTTCTTCATCAAAAAATATGGTAAGTGTCCTAGATGTCTCTTCAACAATGGCGGCTGTTTCTTCTTTGGTGAACTGAAACATATATGGATCAATTCTCTCTTCTCTAATTTTCCTAGGTGGAATCCTTTTATCATTTATATAAAAAGTCGTTGTCTGTTCAGCATTATTCCAGTCAATCCCCAATTCATAATAATCATTGAACCACTCACAACTAAACATAGTTAAAGAAGTGCTGTTGTCTAATACATAAGGGTTTTGTAATAAGTCTGAGAACTTGGGAAATTGCTTTCGAAGTGAGAGAATATTTGCAAAATCATCCATGGTGCTTTGATTCAATGAAGAGCCCTTCGCAGCCACTAAGCCAAAAGTAACTTTTTTCGTCCCTAAAGATACGTTTACTCTAAAAATATAATTATATTTTCCCAGCTGAAATAATTTTATCCCCATTCCCTTAATTTTTTTAACTTCTTCTGGTTTTATTTTCTTTTTCAGGCAGCTAAAAATAGTTTTCTCTAGGAAACCGTTATCTGTATTAAGAACTACCTCTCTAATGTATTCTTTCATAAAATAGGGCATTTCTGTCTTCATGTTATTGTAGTCTAATCTTGTCGTTGTCCATCTTATCGGAATAGAGAAGTTTTTCTTTTTTTCTGCTGCTGAAAAGAATCTTTCCTCATCAATATCCATAGGGAGTCGCAGATGGTATATATCAAGTGAATAAGCAAGGTCCTGACACAAAAATACTCCTATTAGCGTAAATATTAGTGCTATATTAATTATCTTATGTGTCTTTCTCATATACTTATCTCTTTTAAAAGCCCTTTCTATTACAAGACATAAAAAGGCCATCTTTCTCGTGGCCTATCTTAAATATTGCCTATATTATATCAAATTACAGCGAAAAGTCAATGTATTTGAAGTAATAGGGCTCCGTCCCCTGTTACCCGTCCCCTGTTACTTAAAAATTGGAAGGAATTTTAACTCGCAGGGTGTACCCAAATAGGACGTCTACTTATTTGTCCCAGTTTTTGAAATTAGATTTGATTTCTAACCTTGACAGAAATCTCTATAGGCGTCCGTAGGCTTTCTATCACGTCTTTAAAAATAGACTCGATTTCGTCAGCATCCTTATGCGGATATCCACACTCGCGCAAAGCTTTTTCAATGGGTTCTGGACTCTCTGTGTCTTCAAAATCCTCTGTTGTCTCGCAAATCAACCGACCCCCCATCTCACAAAAGCCAAAATCGTTACCAAAATTAGAAGGCCTTTCTTTTCTGCGAGGGATAAGATATACTTTTCTTTGTCCTTCTGCGTCGCGGCCAAATAAAATACCAAATGCCCGCTTTTCCTGTTGGTCCTCCCCAGGAAATCTCTCTGCCGTAGAATCAATCATGCCTATTAGAAACCTTGCAATTTTTTCCTTGTCTCCCCTGATAACATAAACCAAGTTAGGCCATGATTCGTCTAGCTTGCTCACCTTTAGTCTATCGCTCTTAAATAAGGTTATTTCGCCTATATGTTCACCTTCCAATGGAAGTTTTCCATTAGTACCATGAAAATGTAGATGTTTAGGTATGGAAGCAGCTGCGCCTATAGCATTAAAACTAAAACTGAACGACTTTAATCTTTCAATAAGATCAAGCATGAATCCAATGCGGCCCAATGAAAGCCCCTGGTCTTCATGTCCGATCAGAGCTAATGTAATATGATTTTTTAAATACTGAAATGGATTAGCTAATGCAACATACTCTACGCCATTTATCTTATCAAAAATACGCAGGCCTCTCTGCTGGTTTGCCATGTTTGGAATACAGATAAAACATCCATCGTTTACGGCTTCCGGGTGATCTTTTAACTTTGTGCCTGGAAAACCAACTCTACGGAGTGGGCGCCATATACTTTTTATAAGGCTAAACCTGCCTAGCGGTTTTTCATCAGTAACTTTTGCACTTTTATCTTCCTGACCAATACGAGCGTCGTATTCTTTTCTAATGCTTTTATTCGTTGCATGTTTCCTATACATCTCCTCTATTGTAAGGCCTTCTTCCCAATAATCATCATAACCAAAACCTTCCTTAGCCTGGCGCTTCAACATCTCTAATAGTGTTTTATCAATATCATATAGCTTTCCCTCGACCTCCTGCAAATCGTCGTAGAAAAAATCAGGCCTCATATTTTCCTTAACATGCTCTATAATTGCTTTTACCTCATTTATAACTCCACTGTTTGTTAATAATGGCTCCAAAAGGTCGCTTGTAAAACTGACTCTTTGTTGCTCATTACCCTTCGAATCTAAAAACCTATCTCCCTGCAATTCAACATATAACCCTGCGCTTTCCTTCTTGGCGTTAAGAAGACTTTTCATGTCAAATATATATCTTGTCCAAACTTCTCCAGCACCCGGTTTTTCAAGATCCGCTTGCTCCTGCTCTAAATGCTCCTGCCATTCCTTTCTTGTCATCTCTTCTCTTTTCCTATCCATTTCCATCTTATCCTGTTTGATCATTCCATATTCTACATCGCTCAGCAAGTATACATAGAGGGATCTTCTCTCATTATTTTTCTTATCTTCAGATGGAGATTTAAAACCTCCTTCTTCACCTATTTGCCAAAGTCTTCCTTGCAACTTCCATTCTTCAGGAAATCCCAACTTCTCTGGAAGTTCTTTTCTAATAGTCTGGCGATATCTCCAACCAGAAGGATTATGACCTCCTAAAATAGATAATTTAAGCGGCTGTGCCTTATTATGTGCCCTACGGTCAATGATAATTTCCCCATCGAGATTAAGAACAAATGCATTAGAAGTCCTGTGCAACAAACCTTTCTCGTGTCCTAAATCTGATATTTTCTTCTTTCTGAGCACCCTTCCTACAACATTTTCATTGCCACCTTCACCAACTTCGAGAATGTCTATAAATTCAAGCCCTTTAATTGCCTCATCAGCATATTGCAAATCTCCTTTTTCATCAACATAGTCTACTATATCTTTTGCTAATGCTAAGGCCTTTGGGAGTTCAGCTATAATAACTTGCTGCCCTTCTATTTCTTTTGCAATATAAACTGTCTCTTTTTTTAAGGATAATTCTTTTTCAAGCTCTTCTTTGCGCTTAATATCATCTTGGCTGCCAACTTGAAGTCTTAGGGTTTGTTGAAGATACGCAGGTTGTGCATAGGGAGTTTTTATGAATAAAAATGCTGTAAGAATAACAAAACTAATTATCGTTCTCATCCTTTAATCTCCTTTGGCAATACTTTTTTAAGCTGTAGCATATCGCGGGTAAAAAAATAGTCCTGGTTTTTACTATTTGACTATGCAAGACTCCTTCTTTTATTAATTTTATTATACCAAATTACAGCGAAAAGTCAATGTATTTGAAGTAATAGGGCTCCGTCCCCTGTTACCCGTCCCCTGTTACTTAAAAATCGGAAGGAATTTTAAATACTAGGGTGTACCCAAATAGGACGTCTACTTATTTGTCCGTCTATTGTTTGTTTACTATTTGCCTCATAACCAACCTAAAATCCGCCTACCCCAAGATAGCTTCCCAAGCAAATCCAGGACAGTTTTCTTCATAGTCTGGTAGACGTTTCCGATATTGATATCATCACTGGCCTGCCATGAGGGTTTTGACTCGAAATATTTTTCTACTTGCTCTGCATCATTTGGATGAAACCCCCATCTGCCTCCCATATAGATTTCATAAGTATCATGTCGACCTTCGATAATATCTACGAATATCTGTCTAAAGCTCGCATCTATGTAAAGTTCTCCACATATGTCTTTGTCGAATATTGCCTCATCTACACCTCGCTTCTTAAGAACTAACTTCTTTGGTGTCCAATCGAAACGTCCATTGCTCTCCTCAAGACGTGACACTTCAAACCAACCATGTCCTGGACATGTCTTATTAACTATTTGCTTTCCATCCTTGATGTCATTGATTATCGTATCTTTATCTAATGGAACCATTTTATATTTCTTGACTAATCCTATAGCTCTTGGATTGGGAGGAAGAAGGCCCATCAAGTCAGCACCAAGAGTCTTTGAAAACACTGCCTTGTCATTTAAGGAGATATCTTTAAATCTAATCTCCATCAATACCTCTGCAAGAGAAATACCTTTAAGCGAAGGTATGATTTTACTAATATTATCCTTTCTATATTCTTCCTCAATCACCAGCCCTGCAAATTTTGGTACATCTCCTTCTAAACACCAGGAAGTTGCGCCAATTTCTTCTCCGTTGTAATATAGTATATACTCATACAGAAACATGTTGCTTATAGGTCTACCATCTATTGACAACTTAAATATCTTGTTTTCAATAATAATATCACCCTTATAGGCATCAGGTTCAACTTGTCTAAATTTACCAAATTCATACTTCGGACCTATAATTGCCTTACTTACACGCTCACTTGATTGCCCTATAAAAACACGTAACGTCTCGCTAGATGAATAAACAATATCTGCGCACATCACCGCCCTTATTAGCGTAAATATCAATGCTATATTATAAGATTTTTTAATCTTAATCATAATCTGGACACAAAAAGGCCATCTTTTTCATGACCTATCTTAAATATTGCCTATATTATATCAAATTACAGCGAAAAGTCAATGTATTTGAAGTAATAGGGCTCCGTCCCCTATTATCCCTTCGCAATCTCGCCGAAGCCAAGCACGGAAGTTGCCTGGCGTAGGCGGGCAATTATTTTAGGAAATTTAAAAATTGGTAGGAATTTTAAATACTTTTGAAGTTAGTTTTGGCATAAAACTGGTTATGCTACCTTAAGACCATGTCCTCGACCGGAAAGCTTTGGAAAAGATATTTCCATACCTCTGCCTAAAGACCTGGCAATATTAAGCAATGTATCTATGGTTAAGTTGTCTGCCTCCGCTGTCTCTATTTGGGAGATAAATTGCTGGGAAACATGAAGTTTTTTTGCGAGATCAGACTGCCTTAGATGCGCGTCTTGTCTTAGCTCGGCAAGTTTCTGAGCCAGGGCTACTTTTATCTTTTCGCGCTCGTATGCTTTTCTGAATTTTTTATTCTTAAGAAGTTCTTTTAAATGAATCTCATAATTTTTTAAGCCTATTTTTCCCATTTTAATCACCTTGCGATTCCACTCTTTTTATGCGCTTATTTTTTTCTACCTGTAATTTTCTCTTTATACATATATTTAAATCGCTTTCAGGTATTTTATATGTCTTTTTCTTTATAGCATGTAGAAACACAGCTACATCCTTTAAAAAGAAGAAATAAAAAATCCTATTATTTTTTGGTCGGAGCTCATAAATGCCATAACCTAAATAATCCGCCATAGGACGCCGCAAATTATAGCCTTGTCTCATGAGCTCATGAAAATACGCGAAAACCTTTGCCCTTTCCTTTACAGGCAAGCTGGTTATAAATTCCTTAACTGGACTATTGCCCCTCTCGTCTAAAAAATAATATATATTTGATAACCTGTGTCCCATTATAAGTATACAAGATATAACTTGTATTGTCAAGGGTTAATTTTAAAGGTCTTTTTACTACCCCTACTATATAAGACACATCAGAAGGCGATTTTCTTTCAATTATTTTAGATTTTTTCAAGAGATTCAAGAATCGGAAGGATCAAGGGCTACATTGCTACGCGGTGCAAGACCTCTGAGATAAAGGTCTGGTATTTTACGCCTAGTTTTCGGGCTTTTTCTTTTATGCTATTTAGATCATGGCTGTTTACCCTGATATGCAGAATCGCGTCTTTTTTGCGTGCTGCCA
>JAVCCW010000015.1 GCA_030765235.1 Candidatus Gorgyraea atricola
ATTTTTCGAAAAATTCTGCTGTTGCTGCGTGTTGCTCGGCGCCGCGCTTTTCAAAGATTCGGTTATCTCCGGCAGTTTCGAAAGCATCTCTTCTATCGAAGTGATAGAATCCCTGGTAGTCAGTTTTATCATGCACAACTCCAGCACTATCCTCTCAGGAAGAAGTTGTTTTATCATCCTCAGGCCATTCGAGATCACGTTTATGATATAAAATATATCTCCATGCGAAAGAAGTTCTGACTGTTTTTTTACCCGCTCTATGGCTTCTTTGGAAAGATCTATTATGTCTTCTGAAACAGCACCTGATTTCGCGATCATAATATTCCTGAAATGTTCGAGTATCTCAAGAAGAAATTGCTTAGGGTCCTTGCCTGAATTTAACACCTCAGCCACCAGATGAATGCCAGCCTTTGTGTCCTTCTTTATAATCAAATCAGCGCATCGAAAAAGCAGCCCTTCCTCTATCATGCCAAGAGATTCAATAATATCTTTTAAACGCACCTTTCCCTTTGAAAAAGACGCGACCTGATCAAGTACGCTCTCTGCGTCACGCATGCTGCCATCAGAGGCCTTAGCGACATATAAAAATACGCCTTCTTCTATATCCAGTTTCTCTATTTTGGATATCTCTTTAAGCTTCGCGACGATCTCTTTTATGGATATGCGCCTGAAATCAAACCTTTGACAACGAGAAAGTATGGTAGCAGGGAGCTTGTGCGGTTCTGTGGTAGCGAATATGAATTTTACATGCTGAGGCGGCTCTTCCAGCGTCTTTAAAAGCGCGTTAAAGGCCGGCATAGTAAGCATATGCACTTCGTCGATAATATAGATCTTGTAACGGCCTTTTGAGGCTGCGAATTTTACTGTCTCGCGAAGATTGCGTATCTCGTCCACGCCATTATTTGAAGCGCCGTCTATTTCTATGACGTCAAGGCTGGTACCCTTTATTATCTCAAGGCATGAAGCGCATTTGTTGCAGGGTGTTGGGGTAGGTCCTTTTTCGCAATCAAGGGCCTTTGAGAATATACGCGCAGTTGAAGTCTTTCCAATACCGCGCGGCCCAGTAAATAGATACGCATGGTGCACTCGATTTAATGAAATAGCATTCTTGAGAGTAGTAGTAATATGCTCCTGACCTACTACTGCGTCAAATTCCTGCGGCCTGTGCTTGCGTGCAAAAGGAAGATATGTCATAGTTTAAAAATTAATGGCGGAGAGGCAGGGATTCGAACCCTGGGTCCCGGTTTGATCCAAGACAACTCCTTAGCAGGGAGCTCCGATCAACCACTCTGGCACCTCTCCAATTTTTTCGAAGAAAAAATTGATCCTGAGCAAGCCAAATAATGCAAAGCATTATTTGGCGCGTCGAAGGACCTATTACTTTCTCCGTTTCCTCTTAAAAAATTCCTTTATTAAAAAGCTGATTTCTTCTTCTAAAATACCTTTATTGATTTCAAATTTATGATTTAACTTCTTATGGTTAGCTAAATCAATCACTGAACCGCATGCGCCGGTCTTTGGGTCAGATGCCCCATACACGAGTTCCTTTATGCGGGCAAGAACCATTGCTCCTGCACACATGCTGCAGGGTTCAATTGTAACATACATCACACAATCTATCAATCTTTCATTTTTTAGCTCGGCTGCTGCCTGTGTAATAGCTATCATCTCTGCGTGCGCGGTAGGATCCTTTAAGAGTTTTATCTGATTATGGGCCCTGGCTATAATAGAACCCTTGTGCATAATCACAGCGCCTACAGGCACTTCATCTCTATCAAATGCCTTCTTTGCCTCGCGCAAGGCCTCTCTCATGTAAAACTCATGCCCTCTCATATCTTCCTCTTAAAAAGCGCTATGCCGTATTCCCTGGTAGTAAAAGGAAACGGTCCAAACTGCTTGTATAAAGTGTAATTTTCCCTGATGTATTGCATTATATCTGTAGCATAATCCTTTCCAAATGCCGGATATCCATATTCAGTTGTATCTCTCTGTGTCAATGCCACATAATCGATCTCTTTATCTTCCATTTCTGAAATAACTCTATCTACGATATTTCCCCTCGCAAGATCCAGCGGCAGATACATATTAAAATATAATGGGTTTTCCATCCCAGAGAAAAAGTTAATGCCCAAGCCTTCAGGAAAAACCACAAGGGTCTCTCTTTCGCTCGTATTCATCTTTAAAAAATCGATCAATTCTTTAAATCTTTTCTCTCTATCTGCATTAACAAGTTGTAAAGTGCCTTTCTCCGAATCGATCTTCAATGTCTTGTTTGCATAACAAAATCTCGAAATATTCAAATGGCTTATGACAAAAAGTATAAAAATAAACATGTAGCCAAATCTAAAAAATTTTCTGCTCCATTCTTCCTTAAGTCGCTCTGGCAATATCCTAAGAAAAAATACATGATAGATGATCAGACCAGGAAGCACAATGTAAAAACCGTAATGCCCTGCCCATACATAAAATAACATCCTGCTCATCAAGAACAGCGAAAAAAGACATAGGACCGCTAGAAAGAGTTTCTTTTTGCTGTATCCGCCCCTGATAAATTGCCACATTGAGATCAAGAGCACTGCCAGGCTGATCAAAGGCAGGCTTTTATATTGCGCGGCATAATTCACAAATAGTTTTCTAAAAAAAATAAAACCCGTCCATGTAAAAATAAATCCTATAAAAAAAGAACAAAAAATCCTGTTAAATACTTTCTTAAATCTAAGAGTATAAGCCAGGATAAAACCTCCTGCTGCAAAAAATATAGAAAAAAGAATATAATACAAAAACCCCTTGAACATATCCATTAAACCCCCGAGAATATCTTCTCCTGCCAAAAGCCAGCTGGTAAAAGGATTACTTGCATTTATATTGGCAAAGGCTGTATCAAGTATGCTGCTTTTACCAAGAGAACTCCCAGATAAAGCAAAAAATAAGCTATACAAAATTGCTGCAGAGGCACAGGGTATTATCAGATACTTCAGCTCCTTTAATGATAAAATGGCAATTGATAAAACTAGAAAAAGGCCTATCTCTATCCTGCATAAAAAAGCAGCTATAAGAAAAACGATATAGAAAACTTTATATCTCTTCTTGTCTTTAAGCATGGATAGGTAAAAACAATACAGCGCCGCAAAGGCAAACATCATACCATGTATTGCCGGGTAACTATAAGGTATGACGAAATTATAATTTCCATAATAGACATACTGGCCAAAGGCAAAAACCAACAGAAATGTCAGGACTGTAAATGTAGAGAAAAATATATCAAGAAAGATCCTGGATATTTTATAGATCAATGCGCTTACTGCGCAGATAGTAATGACACCGCTCAAGACAAGACTATAGACATTGGCTCCGAACAGTTTAAATAAAAAGGCATTAAAGTATGGAGAGAATGGGCCATAAAGATAATGGATATCTCTATATAACACTTTCCCAAGAAAGAGCTGCCAGGGTACATACATCTCTCGCCCCACATCTACGATGAGATCTCCCCACTTAAGCCATGTGAAATCCAAAAGATAGGCAATAGAACATGCTGTTATTAAAACAGAGACCCATCCCTTTTTCCAGAATAGCGATATAATTTTAAGACGCATTCGTAAAAACCTCTTTCAATACACCTCTGCTATCATAGACCAATAAAGCAAACCTTAATAAATTAAACAACACAAGGATGATAGAACCATAAAAGATAACATGCCGCAATCCTATAAAATATACACTGGTATCTGCTAAGACTAACGCCAAGGCAGCCAAAAAGAAGATGGCAATTTTGAAAACAAGGTATATCACGCGTGAAGGCCTGGATGAGACAAAGAATATGCCGAGTTTAGACTTATTTATAGCGAATGTTCCCACCCCCTTCTCATAGGACAGGGACCTTATAAAGTCTGAGGCAAAGGATCGCGCTATAAAAATAAGGGCAACAGCCAAAGGCACAAGGCCTTTATAGGCAAAAAATACGAGGAGGAGATTTTCTGTTATCCTGTCCCCTAATGTGTCCATAAGTGCGCCTGCCTTGGAAGAAATATTAAATGTCCTCGCTACATATCCGTCAAACCAATCCAGGATCGCTACGACTATTAAAAGAACGAGCCCTGAGATCCTACTTGCAGAAGACGCGTTATTAAGCAAAAATATCACTAAAAACACCAACGCGCTTCTAAAAACAACTACTATATTAGCTAAATTCTTAAAGAGATGCTCTGGCAAATGTCCTCCACGCGCAAACAAGTGTCTGAAAAAATCCCCTTGTCTCCGATTTAATAAAAATAAAAAAATACACCACCGCCCACCAAACTTTAAAGAATATATTCGGTGGCAAGATTATCGTTTTCTTTATGAGCCAGCGTAGCCTGGGAAAAAGCACTGCTGTCTGAAAAAAACAATGAAGATTGTGCAGTTTCTCAGGCTCAGGCACTTCGAATGAAATCTTTGTCTGCTGATATGCAGGCCCTATATCATTCATTTTTATCTTACCTTCGTACCGCTCAGCAAGCCGCGTACCTGCATAAGGCGTCAAGAACGAACACCTTGGATACTCTACGCCTATTTTAACATTTAGGTCGATAGTCTCAAATGTATTTTCTACTGTCTCCCCAGGAAACCCGATCACATTAAAGGTCATGGCCTTAAGCTGATATTTTTTAAGGAGCCTGCCTATGTCTTCGATCTGGCCATTTGTAATATGCTTGTTCAGTACTCCGGACCTTAAACCCTCGTTGCCTGTCTCTATACCAAAACTGACTGCATGACATCCTGCATCTTTAAGCAATTTTATGATTCTCTCATTTAATGTAGCCACATTTGCAGAACAGACAAATGGTTTTTTTATCTCGTTTTTATACCTTTGCAAAAATTCCCCAAGCCATTTCTGATCGGAGACAAAAAGATCATCCACGAAGTAGATAGATTTCAGTCCATATCTCGACTCTGTCTCTTTTATCTGATCAATAAGATTTCCAGGGCTATAAAACCTTATATATTTTCCTTTATTGCGGTAAATATCTCTTAATTTCTCATTAAAACAAAAGCTGCATGAAAAAGGACACCCGCGACTGGCCATAAAAGTTTTAAGAGGGCTTTCTCTTATAATCCTGTACCTATCATAATAGATCCCCCTGTCAGGAAAAGGGAGCTTATCTAAATCATCTATGAAAGGCCTGACTTCATTCCTTTTAACGCCGCCAGGAGATTTAAATGAAATATTTGGAATGTTACTATAATCATTGCCTTCATCGTATGCATTGGCTAAATCCAGCATTGCAAATTCGCCTTCGCCGCAACAAGTAATGTCAACACCAGGATGATTTATTACGTCAGGATAAAAAGTAGGATAAGGCCCTCCAAAAACTGTTAATACATCCTTTGACTGCTTTATCTGGTTAGCAGTCTCTATCGCCCAGTTATGTTCACCGCTCATTACAGAAAAGGCAACTATATCTTTTTCTTGTATATTCTTAAGAAAATCCTTCGCGTGCCTGCCAATAAAAAGATCAACGTTGTGACCGTGCCTTTTTAGATTAGCTGAGATGATCTCAGGCCCAGCATATTCATACCATATTCTCTGTAAAAATATAATCCTGGCCATAGGTTAATTTCTGCTCACGCTAAACAGGCCTCTATCAATGACCCAGCTATAGCACTATATGCATCGCACGGGCTCCAGCAAGAAGGGCACATATGATTAGAACATTCGTAACTCAAGCGCCTGGCATCTTCTTGATTCCAGATACTAGAAAAATCCTCTTTTAAATCTCTTATATTCATCAATCTTTTATTGTACATCGTGCAGGGAAAAAGATCTCCATAGGGGTCAAGAAAACAGCTTGAAGAAAAGGCCTGACATTTAAGCGGGCATTTATCAGTCTTTATGTACTTAAGATATAATTTTAAATATCTGCGCCTTAAAAAATTATTAATGGAAAAACCCTCTTTATCCATTTCTAAGATCTTGGTTATTTCAGCAGCTACTTTACTATTGTCTAATGGCTCCATGTCCTGATTCCCATAATAAAGACTAGATCTCTGGAATACATTTACGATAATGTCATCAAATTTAATACCAGGGTATGTGTCTTTTAACACTGCGAATGTATCAGAGAACTTATCCATATTGTGCGCTGAAAGTGTAAAATCCAACTGCGGCCTGACCAATTCCATATCTTTTAAACGCTTAAAGGTCTCTATTGCCCTAGCCCATGCACCCTCTACACCTCTTATTTCATCATGTAGCGAGGGCGGCCCATCTATGCTTATGCTGTACACGAGCTTGAGGTCTTTATCTTTTTTCCTTACCTCTTTTGTTAAATCAACTATTCTATCTGTCAGCTGACCATTCGTTGAAATATGTACTGCGCCCAGCCTTTTACAATAATGCGAAATAATATCTATTATCTCTTTTAAATCAGGTCTCAAAAAGGCCTCGCCTCCTGTAATACCCACCCATGAAAACTTATTAGCCTTTTTGAAAAAATTATCTACTTCATTAAGTGTCAGTTCGTTGCTATGGTCGCGCTTCTGCCATATGTTACACATCTTGCACTTCAGGTTACACCTGTATGTCACTACATACGATATCTTAAGGGGAAAAGATAATCTTCTAAAGTTCGAAATGGCCATTGATTTAAGAAAATGCAGTTTTTTTATTAAATTACTTTGCATTCAACCATACCTCTTACTGAATTCACCATATAAACCTTATCCGCATTGCATAAATCTTTCTTGTACAGTATCTTTTCTCTCAGGGGAAATTGCCTTTTATTTAAAAGAGACTTTCGATAGACACCATTCAATAATCCACACTCAAGTGGCGGCGTGTAATAAAACTGTCCTTTTTTTATAATTATATTAGATATAGCACCCTCTGTAATCTGATTTTTCTCATTTCTGAAAATTATATCGAAGTACCCACATCTTTTCCATTTTGTGTGTTCTTTATTATATAGATCCCTGTTTGTGCTCTTATGATAGAGGTATGGATTTTCAGAAGAGACCTTTTTATTAGAAAATCTTACCTTTGATTGCGTGCTGCCATTTATCTTTGAAAAACTTAAATCTATGTCACCGGATTTATCTAAAAGAAGTCTTACTTTATAATCTGCATTACTGTTGAATTTTTTTTCAAGGCTTTTTAGTATGGTTTTCTTATCAAATCTAAAATTGAAATACTCTGCAGAGGCTTTGAGTCTTTCAAGATGTGAACTTAAAAGAAAATAACCTTTAGCGCGTTGCCATAACATTGTCTCAATGAGTTTAAAATTCCTTTTCTCCTGAGTTATGAAATTCGCCTTTAATTTACACTCTTCGAATTCCTTGGCCGCGTCTGAATCAATGACAATGCCGCTTCCTATGCCCATTTCACCCTTTTTTGTCTTATTGTCTATCAATGCAGTTCTTATGGCTACATTAAAAACAGCATCTCCTGAAGGCGTGAAAAAACCAATGCCCCCCGTATAGATACGTCGAGGTTCTTTTTCAAGAGAATCTATTATTTTCATCGTGCTTATCTTTGGCGCGCCTGTAACAGAGCCTGATGGGAAGATAGCCTTAAATAAATCATAAAGTGATACATCTTTCTTGAGCCTACTTTTTACAACTGATATCATCTGTAAAAGGGTCTCGTATTGCTCCACCTCAAATAGCTTTTTAGTCTTAACGCTCCCAGACTTGGAAATCCTGCCAAGGTCATTTCTTAATAGATCCACTATCATCACATTTTCGCTTCTATTTTTAAGGCTCTTTTCTAGTGTCTCAGTATTACGCCTATCCCCCTCTATATCTCTTCCTCTATCAAACGTGCCCTTCATGGGCCTGACTTCTATAGAGTCTCTATTTTTTCTAAAGAATAGCTCTGGTGAAAAAGATAGTATGGAGTGATTTTGCGTTTTTATTAGAGCTGAGTAAGAAACACTCTGCTTTGCCTTGAGATCCTCATAAAATCCCAACAATGACCCCTTAAAATCAAATTTATATTTAAAAGTATAATTTACCTGATAGGTATCGCCATTTTTTATAAAATCTTTGATATGCCTTATGTCTTTCGTGTATTTATTTTTGGAGATATTTGCTCGAAGATTTCGAATCTGATGGGTTAATCTCTGTTTTGTTAAGCCCAATTTGTCTTTATGGATAAAAATATTGGGTTTCTTATATATACCAAACCACAAAAGTGGGAAATTCGAATCTATAGTCAAGCCATTCAAACTCTCCTCGAAAAATACCCCCGCCTCATAGGAAATAAATCCCGCTGCATAATAACCCTTTGATATAAAATTCTCTATCTCTAAAAACGCGTTCTTTACATCTTCTAACTTATATATAGCTACTATCTTAATGGGATTAGAAAATAGATATGACCTTGAGTTATGCTTATCAAATTTATTCGTCTCGAGGAATACGAAATTATTTTTAGGAAGCTTTAGCATTAGCAATAGAAAGGTACTTTTACAAATTTGGCTTGCCACCCGAAGCATGCTGCGAAGATTAGCCCCATGTGAGCGAAGGGTGGCGGAGAGAGCAGGATTCGAACCTGCGAGGCTCTTACGAGCCTAGCCGCTTTCGAGGCGGCCCGATTCAACCACTCTCGCATCTCTCCAACATAGTAAAAAATGGCCTGCCACCCGAAGCATGCTTCGAAGATTCGCTTTATTTGAGCGAAGGGTGGCGCGCCCACCCCGGTTCGAACGGGGAACCTACGCCTTCGTAGGGCGGCACTCTATCCAATTGAGCTATGGGCGCGAATGTTATGTGCTTAATATATTATACCACGGAAAGCAAAAACTCAATTAATTTCTGTGGGGGTGGGTACAGTGCTTAACTTTATGGTTCGAGGCGGCGGCGGAAGTCTGGCCAGGGAAATCTTGTGCCAGGGCATTCAGTCTGGGCGCCTTCTGCCTGGCCATGACCTAAAATGTGAGACTTGGGAATATTATAGTATTCCTTCAACCTATTCACCAAAAAAATAAGTGACTCCATTTGTTTCGCAGTAACTCTGTCCTCACTGAAATTCCCCACAAGACATATACCAATGCCACAATAGTTCATGCCATCTGCCTTGCAATGCGCGCCGTCCTCCTGGTGTAGCCACCTGGGCGAGACCTCTATCTGGCCATCCTTCTTCCCTGATGTGCCATTATCTATCACGAAATGATAGCCCAGACCTTTCCATCGTCTTTTCTTGTGCGCAGAATCAAACTTGAGGGCATTCCCAACATCTGTTGCGCTGTGATGGACGATTATATAATCCCATTTCCTAGAAGGCCACATAGGTATTACTGCCCTTATAGGTGCGGCGTTCGGAACAACAAGTCTTTGCCCTTTTTCTAAGGTATTGGCATCTCTTAAACTGTTCGCTCCTACAATATCATTTACTGTGACATCATACATCTTGCTTATCCGCCATACTGTTTCGCCAGGCGCTACTTCGTGATACACAGTGCCCCTGGTTATTTCCGCAGGCGCGGTTATGATTTTTTGTGGGATAGTGGGGTATGGCTCAATGGTATGCAGGCCATGCGTACCTCTCGCTGGCACACGAGCACAGGAGCTGAGCATCAAGGATAAAATAATAAAAGATAATGTTTTCAATTTTCTCATATTACCTCGCTAATGTTTTTAAAGGCACGATCTTTATACCCTGCTTTTCAAGCTCCGGTATCGCATCTTTTATCGCATTCAGTGTAATTTTTTTATTATGCCCGACCCCTATGGCGCTTCTTTTTTCAAGCGCTATCGCGGCTAATTCTCGAATCTGTTTTCTTATATATGTCTCAAAATTCGCCAGATCAGTCTGGTCCGTAATATCCAGAAATACATCTCTGACCGCGCATTTTAATCCTACCTCATGCGCAAGATAAGAACATGCTGAATCCGGCGCTGTCAGGCTATCAAGAAAAAATAACTTCCTTTTCTCCAGCTCAGACAAAACAATACTCATGATCTTTTTATCTCTTGTAGCCTTTGAGCCCTGATGATTTGAAACACCAATTACGCCAGGAATACTTTCTATGTCTTTCTCTAATATAGAGACTATTCTGTCCTCGGCCATGCTGGATCGTATCGTATCGATCTCTGCCGCCATTCCGCTCTTTGACTCGAGAGGCAGATGCAGAATTATATCATGTATTTTGCTATTTTTTCTAATTTCCTCAGCCACATAAGATGAATATCTTAGATTTGGCAATATGGATATGGTAAGAGGCCTGTTTATTTCTAAGACAAGATCAATATTTCTCTTATTATATCCCCAGTCATCGATCACAAATGCAACCAGACCCTTTGGCCTCATGGCTCTATAAAGAGTAAATGACAATCCCAATATTACCACTAAGACTATAATAAAAACGCGTTTTTTCATAGATCTCTTAATAGAAGGTTTGCCGGTGATTTCTCTACTATATTATTGAAGATCCCTAAAGATTCGGATAGCTTCTTTAATTCTTGAGAGTCGCCTACCGGCACATTATTTGTACCACGTTCTTCCATGGCGTCTACAACGCGCTTTATAGTTAAAGAGCCGGTATCGCAGGCAGGTTGAAAAGCCACTACCTTATATTTGTCGGTATGTATTTCAGAGACAATGCCGCTTTCAACTAATTCAAAGAGTATCTGTCGAACCAATCTAACAGGGATCTCCAGGATATGCGAGATCTCTGTGGCTGTGCATGGCCTTTGGCATTTAGCGAAATTCTTTGTCAATAAATGCATGATCCTTAAAGAGATAAGTTTCTTAAAAGAATAACTTACCCGCAGGCAATCCGGTTCAAACTCATATGTGTCCACATTCTGATGCGCAAAAGAGATCTCAGCCCCAAGAAATACTATGAGCCAGCTAAGCTGCAGCCACACTAAAAATAAAGGCAGCGCGGCAAAGCTTCCGTAGATGGCATTGTATTTCGCGACACCTACCTGAAAGTTTATGTAGCCCCACTGGGCAAGCTGATAAATCGTGCCAGCTGCTATGCCTGCCAGCATACCAGATTTAAAGTTGACCTTTGTGTTGGGCATAAAAAGATAAATAAATGTAAAAAGCACCCATATGACACAATACGGTAAAAGCTTCAGCATGAAAAATATAACAGGGCTGAAAAATCCCAATAACGCCACCTTTTCAGTAATAAGCGCGATCTGGGTACTTATAAAAACAGTGGCACTGCTGGACATAATAATCAGTATCGGGCAAAGAAGCATTATTGAAAGATAGTCGCTGAATTTCCTGCCCAGGTTTCTCTGTTCTCTTATGCCCCAGATATCATTGAAAGATTTCTCGATATTGCCCAGCACCTTTATGACAGTCCAGAAAAGTATGGCAACACCTATGCCTGCTACCATGCCGCCTTTTGTATTCTCAAGAAGCTTATTAGCGAAATCCACTATCTGCATCAACGCTGCTTCCTGCCCAGGCATCTTATTCAAGATCTGTTTTTCAAGGAGCTTTTCAAAACCAAATCCTTTAGCTATGCCAAAGGCCATGGCAACGACAGGTACGATAGAAAGCAGGGAATAAAACGTCAATGCAGAGGCCCGCAACTGACATTTATCCTCATCAAAACCGCGCAATGCTACCAAGATAATCCTGAGCTGTTTGATCAAAAAAGACTTTGCAAATGGGAGATTCTTCAAGCGTATTCGCCAGATATCTGTCTTTAGGAAATTAACGATCTTTGGTATCATTTCCCCTCTTCTTTCCCGCCAAATGGCAGAATGCTCTTAAGCGTATCAGTGACCTTTTCTGTTGCCTCTTTAGCAGTATCTGTTACAGCCTCACCAGCTTTTAATGCTACGCCCAATGTAGCGCCCACTCCCTCGTCCAGTAGGCCCAGATCAAAACCAGTAAGGTTTGCTATAGGGGTATTCGTGAGCGCTTTTAAAACGATAAGATTTGCCAATTTTTTAGGGTCGTCTATATTCTCATACCTTTCATTGATATTTACTTTATACTCCTTAACGCTGGGAGTGGCCCTATTGTGATAATCCTTATATATGACCTTTCCGATTTTTAGCTCCAAAACATCTATTTGAAGGTTGGGTGCTTTTGTCTTCTTTTTAGAGCTCTCTTTCGTTGTCTCCTTTTGTTCCTTAATAGCTTTTAATGAATCCAGATTAAGTTCTCCTTGTTTATTTTTCACGACGATAAATTCATTCAGGTTTAATCTTACTTCCTCAAGATGGATCTTTTTTGTGAGTAGCGCTCCCAAATCATAATCAACGTATATCTCTGGTATGTCTATCATCAGTCTATCTTCAAATTGTCGAGGATTAAAAAGCCTGAGGTTATTTATATCAATAGCGCTTCTAAATATACCTATATTAAAACTCTTCATATCTAATTTAAGTCCTGTTACAGCCCTGACGCCTGTAGAGACTACTGTCTTGGCAATCATATTTTTGGCAAAGATGGACACGATAGGCAAAGCTATTATTATAATAATGACAGGTACTATCTTCTTCATACTACACCTCCCTTAGTTTTAATGGTTAGATTGTATGATACTACTGGAGCATAAAATAGGCAAGTCCAAAGTAGAGGGCAAAAAATAAAATTGGGCCTGTTCATTTGTGGAGAAATATGATAATCTATATAGATTATGAAGATTGGCATAGCAGCAGAAAATAGGCCACGGGAAAAAAGAGTCATCATTCAGCCTCCTGAAATTAACGCAATCGCGGCCAGGCACGAAGTAATTATTGAAAAGGGTGCCGGGGTAGGCATTGATATCCCGGATAAGGCCTTTATAGAGGCAGGCTGTAAAATTGGTTCGCGTGAAGAAGTTTACTCCTGCGACTTAGTGGTCCGCATCAAAGAGCCTAGTTTTGAAGAAATCAAGATGATACGGCCAGGCAACATTATTATGTCCATGATGCATATACGCTGCCGCCCAAAATTAGAAGCGGCCTTACGTAAACAGAAATTGATCGTGATTTCTCTGGAAAATCTAAAGGACCCGCTTGGCAAAAGAAAGGTCGAGGCAGTTGAGAATTCTGGCCGGATTGGGATGGAATATGGCTTTAAGCTCTGGGGAAAAGATCCTGCGACTGCCAACGTGAAGATCATGGGATATGGCAATATGGCCAGGGGTGCTATCCGCTGCGCAGCACGTAAATTTGCAAAGATTAAAATTTTGAATAAAAAAGATTTTTTAGAGATGGCTAAGTATATCCCAGAAACAGATATACTAGTAGATGCGGTTAATCGTCCTTATCGCCGTGACGTTGATAAGGAACAGCCTTTTGTTACCCGCGAGATGCTAAAACTCTTTAAGCCTAGATCTGTTATTGTGGATCTGGTTTCAAACCCTGAAAATCACGCGCCAGTGGAAACCATGCGGCCGACCACTTTGGATGACCTGTATTATACTGTCGACGGCATCCACCATACCTCCTGTTGGGGATGGCCAGGCCTGGAGCCAAAAACAGTTGCTAAAAGATACAGCCTGCAGCTTGCGCCAATCCTGAAGAATATAGCGAATAATGGCATTGAAAAATGTAACAAGCTGATTAAATCCGCTATTCTAAATTACTCCAACTAAAGATTCCATCTTTTTGTGCACAGTCTCTTTTAAAAAAGCGAGATCACCAGGGTCTAGATCCTTTGTTTCGACCACCGGAAGCACAGTCAGCTTGCTGTTTATTTTTGCTTTGAAAAGCCAGCTCCCTTTGGGGATAGCTTCTCTAGTACCATCTATTACAATTGGAAGAATGGGTTTCTTTTCCTGTATAGCCAGCTTAAAAGCACCGTTTTGAAACTCGCTCATCTTGTCCGTTTTGCTCCGCGTGCCTTCTGGAAAGAATAGTACTGATACATCATTCTTAAGCCAATGCGCAGCTTCTCGATATACCTTTTTAATGCTTCCGAATTTTCCTCGTGACAGCATTATGTGTTTAGTAAGAAAAAGACACCATCCAATAAACGGTATTTTAAAAAGGCTCTTCTTTGCTACCCATTTGAACTGCATGCGAGTCTTATACATTACTGCGATATCACCGAGGCTTTGATGATTAGCGACTATTACGTATGTTTTATGCTTATCGATATTCTCTAATCCGCTCACCTGGATATTCCAGTATGGATTGAAACCAATAACCGCGTCTGCCCACCAGAAGCATTGCGAGTGGAGAATTTTTCTTTGTCTATCAAAAGGGAAGAGAATTATAACTAAGATAAGGTCTACAAAAAAGAGTGCGATGGTAAGAACTGCGGTAACTATCCATATTCCTGCTGAAAGTATGATTGTCATAATTAAAAATAGGGCCTGCACATAAATAACAGGCCCTATTTGTTTCCGGTTTATAGCTTTACTACGTTCTGAGCTTGATTGCCTTTAGGGCCTTTTGTGATTTCAAACTCTACTGCTTGACCTTCTGCTAAAGTCTTAAAGCCATCGCTCTGAATCGCAGTGTGATGTACGAATACATCCGCTCCGTCTTCAGGTGTGATGAACCCAAAACCTTTCTGGTCATTGAACCATTTTACTGTTCCTTTTGCCATTATCTACTACCTCCTTTCTTCAAGATTATAGTAAACAACGGCAGAAAAATAAAAAAACCGAAAGGCGAATTCTTAACTGCCTTACGGCTAAAGACTTCTACTCACTTATTTACTACTTCAACTGTAGATTATTATACATTACTGTGTTGCTGTTGTCAACTAAATTAATAAAAATCTAAAAAGCCTTGCGGTGGTGTTTGCGGCGGCTATGCCCATGGAATCTCGAGCGTTTTCCTCGGCTCCCTTGGTACGGTTTTGGATTCTGATGATATCTTGACTCTTCGATAAATTTTTCCTTTGGAAATTCTGGGTGTTCTATTATTGGCAAGGCTGTCTTAATAAGCCTTTCAATGCTTTTGACATCACTGCCCTGTTCAGGCGTGGCAAAAGATATAGCACGGCCTTCATGCCCAGCGCGGCCTGTGCGGCCAATGCGATGCACATAATTCTCAGTGTCATCAGGGAGATCATAGTTTATAACAAGCTCTATGCCCGTAACATCAATGCCCCTGGCAGCAATATCAGTGGCAACAAGTATCTTATACTTTCCTGATTTAAAACCTTCTAGCGCCTCTTTTCTCTGGGAAAGTGAACGGTTTGAGTGGATCTCAGCAGCTCTGCGATTCATTCGCTGTAGATCGCGCGCTATCTTTTTAGCGCCTATTTTTGTCCGGGAGAAGATAAGCACTGGACCATGATAGCGGTCAAGTAGTTTTATTAAAAGCTGCCGCTTTGAGCTTTTCTTAACAATAAAGAGTTCCTGTATAATACGCTCCGCGGTAGTTCCTGAGGGAGCGACTTCAACATGTATAGGAAGCTTCATATGAGCGGCTGCCATTCTCACGATTTCTCCTGGTATAGTCGCGGAAAAAAGCATTGTCTGCCTGTTTCGCGGAACAAATTTAAGAATTTTTTCGATCTGCGGCAGAAATCCCATATCAAGCATACGATCCGCCTCATCCAAGACCAGGACATTTACATCAGCCAAAAGAACTGTGCGCCGCTCCATATGATCGACAAGGCGTCCGGGAGTAGCGACCAGAATACGCGGGTTTTTTCTCAGTGCCTTCAGCTGCAGCTGCATGGATGCGCCGCCTATAATAACAGCTGTCTTTATGCCAAACGACGAGGCGATCTTCTGAAACGTCTCGTTAACCTGAACAGCAAGTTCCCTGGTAGGCGCAAGAATCAGCGCGCGGCCCTTTCTCTGGGAAAGACGCTGTATAATAGGAATAGCAAAGGCAAGTGTCTTGCCAGTACCAGTCTGCGCAACTCCTATAATATCTTTACCTTCTATGGCAGTGGGTATGGTTTTATGTTGGATCGGCGTAGGGACTGTGAATTTCATTTGATCCAGTATATCGAGTATTCTAGGGGCAATCCCAAGTCCGTAAAAAGAAGTATTTGTCTGGCGTAACGGTTGTGTCATTATGGTCTATGATAACACGTTTGGATGGTATTGTATATAACTATTAGGTTATAGTCTCTTGCTTAAGAATATCTAAATATTCTTTGTAGACAAATAATTTGTTTCGTTCTTTTCCTGTTATCTCACTTAGTACATCAATTTTTGTAAGTTTCATGCATACATCGCTTGCTGTGGGAAATGTTATATTCATAATCTTAGCTATATCTTTTATAGAAACAATTGGTCTATCAAAAAGCTTCTCGTAAAAAATAGCTGCCTTTGATGATTCTTTATAAGTCTCGATAACCATTTTTTTGTCTTTATCTTTTAGATTTATTATTTTAGTCGACGTCTTGCAGGCTTCTTCAGCTACACTTGCAACACCTCGTAAAAAGAATTTAATCCAGGATTCAAAGTCACCTTTTTCCCTTACCGCCATAAGGCGGTCATAATATTCTAAACGATTTTGTTTGAAGTAATGACTCAAATAAAGCAATGGCTTTTTTAGAATTTTTTTATGGCATAAAAAAAATGTTATAAGGAGTCTGCCTATCCGACCGTTGCCGTCTAAAAATGGATGTATTGTTTCGAATTGATAGTGCATGAGCCCACATTCGGCCAACAAGGGATAGCTGAGCTGAGAGTGCATATATTTTTCTAAGTCTCCTAATGCTTGTGTCATTTCGTGTGGTGGCGGTGGTACAAATCTAGCATTGCTTAACGTGCATCCTTTTGGGCCTATCCAATTTTGAGTTTTTCTCAACTCACCTGGCGCCCTATCTCCTCCTCTAACACCATGCATAAGCTCTGTATGTATCTCTTTAATTAGCCTAAGAGAAAGCGGCAGCTCTTCTATTTTCTTTAAACCATAATTCATTGCTTTAACATAATTGACAACTTCGGTTACATCATTTAGAAGCTTTTTTGGTTTATTTCCAGACTCATATTCCAGAACATCTTCCAAAGAGGCCTCAGTTCCCTCTATCTGAGAACTCAATACTGCTTCTTTCCTCACATACATTGCCACAAATAAATTAGGATTTGGCAAAGCCTCTGATATGCCTGAAAGACGGCCAACCGCGGTATCTGCTCTTGAAAGCGCGTCTATTGTTTCTTTATCAAAGATTAATTGTGGCTTGGGGGGCAGAGGATTTGGAATAAAAGCTTTATATTTATTTGGCTGGCTTATATTTATTCCTGCTCTTTTCGTGTCCATAACAGTTACAAGTATACACTCTTATTAAAGAAATGTCAAGTTTTCTTTAATTAATTCTGATGTTATTAAAATTGGCTTTAATAAAGAGAGGGCTTTGGTAATTTTATTAAAGGTTTTCAGATTATTCTTTAATAAAATTTACTGGCTTGCCATCCGTAGCATGCTACGAAGATTCACCACATTTGAGCGTAGGATGGCGGAGAGGGAAGGATTCTCGTAAGGGGGTTTTTGTAACTTGTTGTAGTTTAACGAGTTATGGACTTAAGTCCTTGATTGACAAGGGGTTAGACTTTCTATATAGTTCACTTTAGTTCACTCTATTACTCTGTATATTCTCTTTAGTTGGGCACCATTTGGGCACCACTAAGGCAGGAAATTGTGAATGGAGACAGGATTACAAAAACAGACTTTAATGGTTACAGCGAGGTCAACACAATATTTAAAAGTTGAAGGTATAAACATCGTCTTCCAGCAATCCCATCTTGCCTGTAGCAGGCTCAATAATAATAAGACGTCGCGTGTGGTCAAATCTGTTCAATGTGAGCAACATAAGAGCGTATCGATCGCCTGGCAACCAACTTAGAGCTGAAACCCTATCCCCCACTCCTTTCATGTAATGATAGTCTGTCCAAAAACTTGCTATTTTGACTTCATTACCATCGATGTCTCTAAAATATAAATCTTTGAGCCTATGCGAAGGAGAAAGTTTAGTAAAAATAATATCTCCTTTACTCGAAGCAGACCCCTTCCTATTAACAGATTCTATTTTATCCACAGGTTTCATCCTTGTATTGGGAGGATAACCATTATTATAGAATAAATGTGCCCCCAAAGATTCAAAAATACTTACGCGCTTCTTAAATTCTTTACCATATGGTATAAGATCTTGGTTAGAGAATGAAACTTCTTTTAAAAGTTTCAATTTTAAATTTTTAACATTAAATCCAAAAAACTTATTACGAGAACCGACAAAATAAATATATTCTCCACTCTTATCCCAGCATATCTTCACTTTATCATCCACAATGCCTAAAAACCCTGAAATGCCAAAAGAAGATAAAGTAGAATTATCTAAGAGTAAACTCTTTTCCTGAGAAGTAAGATCATATAAATAAATTTCAAATTGTTCTCCATCGTCAACAAAAAAAACGAATCTCTCGCCATCAGGAGCCCATTCGACAGAACGATGTCTCCTGTAAGAAGATTTTCTGTCATCCATAGCGAATCTATCTATCACCACTGGTTCTTTGGTATGATCATTTAAATCTAAAATAGATATAGAACGCATCTCCTTATTCAATTCATATTCAATAAAAAGCATATGTTGGTTTTTTGGTGAGATTTTATAAGAGGAGACCTTATGTTTTGAAAGACACACTTTGTTGCTACCGTCACTGTTGACTGACCATAATTTATCCTTTTGGAGATAGTATATTGGGACTTTTTCTTCTACCCAATGAGTATCTTCCAAAATGCTTTTTTCTGATTCTAGCCCACTTTTTCGCTCTAATTTTATTGAAATTGCCCTACGTAAAATAAAAACAGCACCTATTATACAAACTAAAACTATAATTAAAACACTTACCCATCCTGTATTTCGCTTCAGATGCATCACATTCCCCCTTTTTCATATAATTATACCCTATATACCTTAAAGTTTCAATTTTTGTGCAAAATTAGGGGATATGGGAAGGGAAATTATATGTCTATTTTATAGGCTCCTCTCCCCTTCCTTTGCCTCTTCCTAAGCCATTCTTCTACCTTTTGTTCCCTGAACCTTATAGAATTGCCGATTTTAAGAGAAGGTATATAGCCATAATGCGCCCATTTGTAGACTGTGGAGAGCTTGACCTGTAGTATTTCGCTGAGTTGTTTAGGAGTTAAGAGGTTCTTCATAAATATAGGGTGTTAGAATTGATTACTCTCCGCCAATCATTTTTTTATAGATTTTGGGCATAATTTGGGCACCAAGGGGTGATAAAAAGTTAGGCGAGTTTATAACTATCTGAAATAAA
>JAVCCW010000016.1 GCA_030765235.1 Candidatus Gorgyraea atricola
AGAAACAACAGACCCAAAAACTCGTTAAAAAAGGAAGCCCATACATCATAAAGGGAATAATAGCCCTCGTATCACTGACTCTCATAGGAGGCATTCTCTGGGGCATCATAAGATTCCTCCGCAACAGGAATAAGCCTCCCACCCAGGGACCAAAGCCACCACCAGTATCCACATCTTCATCAAAGTCCATCTTCAGCCATGTCAGGAAAGCTTCAAAAGGCTTAATGAGTTTCATTAAAGAACATAAGTTTTTAATGATTTTTCTTGTCGTCGCCCTTATTTTACCACTTATATTCCCGAATAATTCAGATGCGCAATCCGTTTCTTACTTATCTACTTTTGGATTTGCCGGAAGTATGGATTTAAGGAAAGGTCACGGTAAGGTTACAAAGGATCTCGGTGTTGATTCCAAGATAGCAGAGCTTATGGTAGAGCTTAACGGAAAGATAGTAAAGGATGCTCGAGACAGGAAAATAGGAGAGGACAAGAGAGAGCCGTATGAATTTACCTTGAGGGATGTCAGGAAATGGACTGAATTCTTTAATAAATACAAAGCGGGCATGGGCATCACAAAGGCATTTGTTAAAGGCGCATATTATATATACCGTGACAGGATGGAGACAGAAACGGATAAAAAGAAATTCATGGACCATCTTAAGAAATTAAAACTGGATGAGCTTGTTAAAATCGATACAGAAGTAGTTGATTTAAAAGAGTTGTTTAATGATGAAAAAGAAGATACCTTTAGCGCGCTCTTCGGCAAGAACCCATGGGCAGTATTCTCGCATTATATAAAGGGCGATTCACAGGAACTAAAAGAGGCAGTTGAGCTTATGCGCCAGATGCTTTTGGATGAAGATGAGACAAAGGCAGCACAGGCCATAGCAACATGGTCAAGCCTGCCAGATGAAGTAGTGAAAGAATTGACCAGCATAGGCATTGATAAAGATATTGGCCAGGAAATATTTAAAAATATTAATGAAACGCAGGGTCAACCTGATGCAGTTTTTATAGCGAGACTCAGGGCCCTTGGCGAGTTGAACTACAATGAAGCAGCTCCTCTTATATTGGATAGCCTCGAATATTATCTTCAGAGAGAAATATCCCTGGAAGTCGTGGAAGCCATGGTTGATACATTGGTAAGGCTTGGATATAGAGGAGAGGCTGTTAGAAAGCTGGAAGACATACTGGAGAAGGCAGATAGCTCTATGCATAAGGATTTAGGGATACTTTTAGATATAGCCCGTGGCCGCGCAGCAGCCAGGACTGAGGCAAAAACTGTTTCAAGCGATGCCTTGAAGCTCAAGAATATCTTCAGGTCGAAGTCAGGCGAAATAAAAAGGAACTTCAAAAAGGTCATTGAACAGGACGCAAACCTCAATGGCATAGACAGGATGATTTCCGAATATTTCAGGCGCAATGGAACCAAACTGCAGTTTGTGGATGCAATGCTAAAGATAAATAATAGAGAAGAAGATAAAAGATATGTGCCGGATGAAAAGGCCTCTGAGATGATCCCTATCTCGCATACAGTAAGAGACCTTGAGAGGATCGCGCAGGCAATAGACCTGGAAGACCCTCTTTTACTTGTAGGGGAGACTGGCGTTGGAAAAACTTCTTTAGTAAGATTTCTTGCGGCACTCTCTAAAAATAATTTCAGGCGTTTTAACCTGAATGGGCAGACTGATAAACTCGAATTCATAGGAGGATTTAAGCCTGAAAGGATTACTGTCAGCCTGAGCGAGGCAGAAACGATTATTAGAGATACACTTTCAAGCGACAGAAAGAGCGATCTGGATTTATTAAGGAACGTAGTTAGAAAAATTACCGGGGATGATGCGAGCTATGATGAGGCCGAGGAATTTGTTAAAAAGGCGCTTTCTCAGAGAAGTAAAAAAGCCATTCTATATATAGGACAGGCGATTGCAAATAAGAATATCCGTTTTAAATGGGACGATGGGATTCTCATCGAAGCGATGAAGAAAGGACACTGGCTGCTTCTCGACGAGATCAATCTTGCTGAGCCAGAAGTGATTGAGAGGATAAGGTATCTACTTGATCCAGACGGCTATCTGACTATAAGCGAACACGACAAAGAGACATTTATAAAGGCACAGGAATATGACAGGCGCGTCTCACTTATTGTGAAAGAGCTTGAAGAAAAAGGGACAAAGGTATCAAAGAAAGAACTTGTCGCAAAGGCTATTAAGGAATTAAAGACACAGGGCATATACAGGATTCATCCAAATTTCCGACTCTTTGCAACTATGAATCCAGCTGAATACGAAGGCCGTAAGGATATGTCGCCGGCGCTTATGAATAAGTTCAGGGTCAAATGGATCAATGAGCTTACAGACGAAGACCTGAGAAAAATAATCTGCGTAAAATATAGATTTAGCGAGTCATTTATTGATAAGCTGATGATTTTCCATAAGAACCTGAAGGAGATAAGCGGCCAGCATGGGAAATTAGGCATGGAAGAGGGACAACCTTATTATTTTACCATAAGACACTTATTGCGGCTTGCAGAGAGATTAAAGGATAGGAATGCGCATACTGAATTTAAGACAGATAAGGATATAGAAAGGGCGATATATTTTGAGTCTCAAGAGGTCTATGGCGATGAATTGCGCGACAGAGAAGATATTAAGATATTCAACAAGATGCTCAAAAAGACATTTAAGGATAACTATGAGGCGAGAGATATTGAGGTTGATTCCAGTAAGGATGAGATAGTTATAGGAGAGGCGATATTAAAGATAAATAAAAAAGGCGGAAAACTTGTCCCTGGCGCAGATGCGATATTAAAGCTCGTTCCGACCACGAAAAGGTATCTTGCTAAGCTGGCACGCGCAATCCAGATGAATGAAAAACTCTTGTTGGTCGGTCCGACAGGCGGAGCAAAGACATCGCTTATAAAATTCCTGGCGCATCTCACAAATAATGAATTTGTAAGGATAAATCTGGACGTTCAGACAGATGCCTCTGAATTGATAGGAAAGCTTATTCCCAAAGAAGGGGAGGATGGTTTTGAATGGGTGGATGGGATCCTGGTCAAGGCAATGAGGGAAGGTCAGTGGATTCTTCTTGATGAGATTAACCTTGCTGAGCCAGATATCCTGGAAAGGATAAACTCGTTGCTCGATGATGATGGAAACCTGGTACTTACAGAGCATAACAATGAAAGGATTCAGCCGCATCCGAATTTCCGTTTATTTGCAGCAATGAACCCGGATAGATACGCCGGAAGGAACAGGCTTTCGCGCGCAATGAAAAATAAATTCTCTGAGAAATGGATCAGCGGAAAGATGTCAGAACAGGAGATAAATGATATCATAAATTTCTATCTTACAGATACCATGGTTAGTCAACTCGGAGCCGTTAAAGAAAGTATAGCCGATTCGATTTCCCCTGAGATGGCCAGGCTGTATCTCAGGACTTTAGACATGATAGAAACAGGAGAGTTAGGAAGGGATAAAATAAGCGGAGGAGATATAGGCGACTATAATTTCAGCATGAGGGATTTAAGGGATTGGGCAGATTTTATCAGGCGTTTGGCTCCGCAGATAGGAAATGCAAGGGCGATGATAGAAGGCGCGCTATACATATACCGGGATAGGCTGGAAGGGATAATTGATAAAGAGAATTTCCGTGACAAGATCTTGAAGGCAATAGATCAAACTGTTTTTCCGGGGGACGCGATTGATATAGATAAGATGGATGTCCTTGAAGAGGAGGGTAGAGGCGCGCTTGAATTATTGGAGCAGAAGATGGAAGAAGAAGGTGCTACACAGACTGATTTGGAAAAGGCAACGATTTTAGAAAAGTTTGATGATCTGACAAAAGATTTTCCTCTTGGATTCAATGCGGATTATGGATTACCTGCTATCAGAAGGAACCTCATCTCTACTAATACAGAGGATTTTGCAAATGGAGTGAGGGGTTTTGCGCTTCTGCCTGTAGCAATTGCAGAAGAATTATTGGAGACGGCATTGGATAGCGCGCAGCCAGAGATCAAGCGGGCTGGCATCGAGGTTGTAGGTCATCTTGGTATTGGAAAGGCAAAATTCAGTGATATTTTAATAGAATCCTTAAATAGTGATTCGCAGGAAGTCAGGATAGCCGCTGCATTAGTTATGGAACAGCTTTTTGATAAGGATAGTATTCCGAAAGTACCAAGGCCTGATAGGCTCGGAAGGAGAGAAGCAGTAAGGCTTCTTGTAGAAAGATCCACTGATGTGCAGGATGACGGAGGGCAAGATTATTTAGGTATAAAAAATATTATTAGATCACCTGTCTTAAATAGCCTTTCAGGGATATTCGGTAGTTTTTTAGGCACGATAGGGATCCTTCAGGCATTAGCCGGTGGAGATTTAGGCGTCATTCTAACTATATTAGTTATTTTAGTCCCAACTTTAGCTTCGATGGCTTTGTTTCAGATAACAATGAGGCTATTCTATCTTGGATATAATATAATATTTTCACAGCAGTATAACATTTTGGCGGAGAGGTATAAGACAATTCCGCTTAACCCAGAAGATTTCTATGCGTTAATAAGAGATCCTGGCTTGGTGTCATTTTCAACGCTTCCGATAACCTTTGAAACAGGCAGCAATTTAGCGCCAACTAAACTCGGACTCCTCTTAAAAATAGTTTCATCGGTAGGAAGCGCGACAGGCCTGATGTTTACTATGCTGGCTTTTCAGGAGAGCTCCATGTTATTCTTGTTTAAGTTGTTAAGTAATCCAATAGTTTTAAGTATATATAGTAGTGCGGTTGGCGCAGCATTTGGCTGGGTATTATCCAGCGCGATACTTACCGGCGTTTCAGTGTCAAGAGAGGCAATGTATAATCCACTGATCCACAGCTATCGCACAAAGACCAAAAAACATATGGGCAGGGAGACCTTTAATATAACACTGCCTTACGACAAGGAGACTATAGAGTTATTTACAAGATACAGGGAAGAACAGGATAGAAGGGCTAATATTAATGTTGCGCTGGAAGATCATAAGGTATTCATGCAGGATATAGAATCAGCATTAAAAGAGGATAAGATAAAAGTTGATACTGAAAGAGGCAAGGTGCTTATTGATGACATAGAAATAGATGTAGATATGGAAAACAATAGGGCCCATGTGCCTGAGAAAAAGACAGCCGAATTAATAAAGACAGTCTCCACGGTGAGGAATTTAAAGAAGATCGCCATATCAACCATGCTGGATGATCCCGTGCTGCTGGTCGGAGAGTCAGGCGTTGGCAAGACCTCGCTTGTAAGATACCTCGCTTATTTAACCAATAATAACTTCCGCAGGTTTAACCTCAATGGACGGACAGACAAGACAGAATTTATAGGCGGCTGGAAGCCGGATGAAGATGGGAATTTCCAGTGGGTTGAAGGCATCTTGATCAAGGCATTGAGAGAGGGAGACTGGTTGGCCCTGGATGAGATAAACCTTGCTGAATCGCAGGTCCTGGAGAGGATAAATTCACTGCTGGATGACGATGGGCAGCTGAGGATCACAGAGCATCATGATGAGACATGGATCAAGGATCCAGAATACGATAGAAGGGTCAAGGATATTCAGGATAAAGAGAATTGTTCTGAGGAAGAAGCCAAAAAGATCCTGACTGAACAGAGAGTATTTTGTATACATCCAAAATTCAGGCTTTTTGCAACAATGAATCCTGCTGAATATGCTGGTAGAAATCTCTTGTCCCCTGCCTTGATGAATCGTTTCCGAGTCAAATGGATCGATGATTTATATATGAATGAGAAGAAGGCAATACTTCACGAGATCTATGGTGCTCGCGATGGCAGGCCCGGTTTGAGCCTTGATCATATTGATCGCCTTGATTATCTGCACACCGGTATCAAGAACCTTTCTATATCAAGGGATTTCGGAGCTGATGAAAGAGACCCTTATTACTATAGCCTGAGGGATTTGATGAAAGTAGGGAAAAGAGTTAAAGTCAGGATCGAAGACATGCTTGACAGAGGAGACGGGGTTTCAGGGCAGGAGATCACTAATTTTGTATACCAGGAATTTCTGGAAGTATATGGCGACAGGATCAGAGACGAAGACGAGTATAAACGCTTCAGAGATTTCATGGTCAAGGCTGTGTTTCCGAATGGCTTAGAAGATAAGAATTTCAGGATAAGCGAGAGTGAGGATAAAGTTAGATTTGGAGAGGTTGTTTTAGATAAATGGAAAGAGGGCGGTAAGTATGTGCCTGATGAATGGGCTAGACTTACTCAAACACCAAGCACCAGGAAGCATTTAAAGAAACTTGCAAAGGCAGTAAAGCTGGATGAAAAACTGCTGATGGTAGGTCCTACTGGCAGCGCCAAGACATCTCTGGCAAGATGCCTTGCTCATATGACAGGTAATAACTTCATGAGGGTAAATTTGGATGCGCAGGCAGATACAGCAGAGATCATAGGCCATTATGTACCAGAGGAGGATTCAGAGGATAAGTTCAGGTGGGTGGACGGTGACCTTATTGAGGCCATGAGGAATGGTTGCTGGATTCTGTTTGACGAGATAAACCTTGCTGAGCCTGAGATCCTGGAGAGAATAAATTCGTTGCTGGACGATGACGGATGCCTGGTTATAACAGAACATGAGGGCGAGAAATGGATATCTGCCAAAGATTATGACGAAAAGGTCCTTAATTATGTTGAGGAGAAAAAGACTGATAAAGACGAGAGGGATGAAAGCGAAATAGAGAAAGAGGCAAAAGAGAAGCTGTTCAAGCAAGGGATTTACAGGATCCATCATAATTTCCGATTATTTGCTGCCATGAATCCTGAAAGGTACGCAGGAAGAAATAGATTGTCCCTTGCCATGCGTAACAAATTCTCAGAGACCTGGATATCCGGGAAGCTCAGCATAAAAGAGAAGAGGGATATTGTTACAGATTTTCTTGATAATGTTCAGGATGCCGAGTCTGTAGCCAGAGATATGGTCCTTTTCCATGAAAGGGTAGAGAGGCTTAAAGAAGAACAATTGTTTGAAGGCGGAGGGCCTGGAGGCTATGAGTTCAGCATGCGAGAACTGAAGAGCTGGGCAATGTATATCAATAAATATAAGGATACGCTGGGCATTGAAAAGGCATTTATAAAAGGCGCTCGTTATGTCTATTATGACAGGATAGAATCTTTACCCGCGGAGATCTCTCTGGATCCTGAAAAAGACAGAAAGGCATTTCGTAAATTGTTAAGAAAAATAAAGCTTAGGAATGCCAGGAGTCACATAAAAGACGTTTTTGAAAAAGAGGTCAAAAAATCAGACAAGGCCGTGGTACAGAAAGATGGCCAGGAGATACAGATATTCGATACTGTATTAGAGGTAAACAAAGACGAGGATAGAGAATATGTGCCCAGCAGGGAAACAGCAGACCTTATTCTTACAGACGCTACGCTCAAGAACCTGGAAAAGGTAGTCGAGTCTGTATCTTTAAAGGAAAATCTTTTGCTTAAAGGAGAGACTGGCGTAGGAAAGACTTCGCTTATAAGATACCTTGCCTACATCACAGGGAACAGCTTCAGAAGGTTTAATCTGAGCGGCCAGACAGAAAAGATAGATTTTATAGGAGGGTTCAAGCCCAGAAAAGGGCACTTTGAATGGCATCCTGGTATACTTATTGAGGCAATGAAAAGAGGAGATTGGTTTGTCCTGGATGAGATCAATCTCGCTCCGCCTCAAGTGCTGGAGAGGATAAATTCATTATTGGATGACGATGGCTTTATAGTAATTACAGAGCATAAGGGAGAAAAATGGATCCAGGCAGAAAAGTATAATGTAATGAAGAGTAGATACAGGCAGGAATTCAGCCTAACAGAAGAAGAAGCAGAGCAGAGATTGACCGATGAATATATTTTTAAAATACACGAAAACTTCAGATTATTCGCTACCATGAATCCAGATGAGTATGCCGGCAGAAAGGCATTTTCGCCAGCGCTTCTTAATCGATTTAGGGTCAAATGGATAGACGAGCTTCCTGAAAAGGATCTAAAAGAGATCTTAGCAAAGAGATACAGCAGTTTTGCCTCTAAGGGTTTTATCGATAAGGCGTTAAATGTCCATCATAAAATGAGGGAGAACGCCGAAGGAATAATCGAGGAGAAGATCTGTTTTACAGTGCGTCATCTTATGCGCTGGTTTGATCGAGTGCAGAACGGCATTAAAAGAGACTCGCAGGCAGATATTGATCGGTTAGCGGTTATTGAAGCAAAAGAGGTGTATGGCGATGGCTTATCAGATGAGTTTATGCACCTTAATCTTAAGAAAGAACTTGTGGATATTCTTAAAGGAGAATTTGGCAGTGATTATAAAGATGCCAGTATGGAGATCAGGCAAGAGCAAGATTTTGCTTATTTTGGAGAGGTTAAATTAGCCAGAGAAGATATAAGCGAGAGGGAGAAATGGGTAAGCGGCCCAGCGCTTCGCGAAGTCCCATCCACATGCAGGTTCTTGAAAAAACTGGCAAAGTGCGTCTCAGAAGAAGAGGCAGTTCTTATGGTAGGCCTTACTGGAGGCGGCAAGACATCTCTCCCGAGGTACCTGTCTGATCTGACTAATAGTAATTTCGTTGCGCTGGATTTAGATGGACAGACTGATACAGCCCAGCTGATAGGTCAATACGTGCCAAACGAAAAGGTCGAGGGTGGTTACGAGTGGAAAGATGGACTTCTTGTCGAGGCAATGAAAAAAGGATGGTGGATACTAATAGATGAGATCAATCTTGCTGAGCCAGAGATAATCGAGAGATTAAATTCACTTCTTGATGACGATGGTTATCTTGTGCTAACCGAACACGACAATGAAAAAGTGGTGCCAAAAGAAGGATTCCGCTTGTTCACAGCCATGAATCCTGAGCATTATGCTGGCAGGACAAAGCTCTCTATTGCTATGCTCAATAAATTCCACCAGATGTGGGTGCCAAGAGATTTTAAGCATGACGAAGAGCTTGAACTGGTTAATCATTATTTAGGACATGATGGCGAGATACCAACAGCTACTATACATGTTGCTGATGATATAGTGCGTGAGGTAGAGGATTTTATACAGAAAGAGATTGAAGAAGAAGACAAGAGGCGCGAGGCGTATGAGAAGAGGCAAAGAGAACTGGCGCTTGCCAGAGAAGAGGCCTTTAATTCAGTGACTATGTTTGGTCTTGCAGGATTGGATTATATGATCAAATCCTTAAGCTCGATTTTTAAAAAAGACAGGCAGATAGAAAGAAAACTGAATCTAGGGGTTAAATATTTCAATGAAAAGAGAGAAAGAAAGGTCCCTGGTTTGAGTGCTGCAGAAAGAAGAAAGCTTAAAAAGCTCAACCGCAGATTAAAAGACATAGAACTTATTACAAGATTCTATGGAAGGGACTTTGATATTGATATATATCCTGGAGATGGGTGGGCGATAGCCTATCCGCCAGGAAAACCTCCAAGAATTATATTCCCAAAGAAAGAACTCCTGACAAAAAAGAGAGATTATGTTGCTGGAGCGTCTGTTCACGAGGCTGGCCATAGAGATATTTCCTGGATCAATAAATTTTTTATGCAAAAAGAAAGCAGGCGCTTTCTATTAAATGCAGTTGAGGATCCGCGCACCAATATCTGGACAAGGACAAAGGCAGGAGGCACTCAGAAATTTACCGACGCCTTGTATGTGGATTCATATCCCACGCATCCTGAGAAGACATTGGATGAAAGCGGTGTTATGCCGCATATACAATTCGGACTTGGGCTAATACACCATTGGTATTATGGTAAAGAGCATCCAGGGATAAGAGATCCAAAGGTATTAGAGGCCCTGGAAAAGACAAGGGAGGATACAATAAGGGCGTATAATATCCATGCAGGGGTCTTGGCCATATCTAAAGATGAAGAGATCGAAGACAGGTTTATCATTGATTCACCGCTTTACGGTAAACAGAAAATAGATTTAAAGATCGGCGATACATCTGGATTGACACGGGATGACATAAGCAGGATTACAAGGGTTGACAAAGAGAACTTTGAGATAATTACTGTTAGAGGTAAGCAGGGATTTAGTTTGTCAGAAGAAAAGACTCAAGAGAAGTTATTGATTAATTTCCATCCAAGCGCAAAAGAAAAACAGAAAGCAGCTAATCTATCTGCTCAGGTAGTAAGGGACAAGATCCTACCTGTTTACGAAGAATTAGTAAAAGAATCTAAGAATAGAAGAAAAGACGATCTTACGAAAGGAGAAGAAGGCGAAGGCGCTGATAAAGGTGAGCCTGGTTCAGGTGGCGGTATGGGTGAAGAAGAGGCGGAAAAGCAGGCTGAGAAGGATGTAGAGCAATCGTCAGGAGAGGCTGCAGATGAGATAGGGCCGAAGATCCCGATTAGCGGAGAAGAGGCGCCAGAAGAGGGTAAACCAGAGGAGAAAGAGGATAAAGAGAAAGGTACAGGTAAGTCTGGGGAAGAAGAAGTCCAGCCAGGGGAATACAAAGGTAAACCAGGAGATAAGGAGGCCAAGCCAGAAGAGGACAAAGAAAAACCAGAAGAAAGCGAAGGAGAACCAGAAAAGGGCAAGGTCGAACCAGAAGAGGACAAGAAACCAGAACCGTCACAGGCCAAACCACAGGGGCCTATGTCTATTGAAGAAAGAGCAAGATTGAGAGATAAACTAAAAGATAGCCTAAAAGAACAGCCTAAAGGCAGGATGTCTGTCAGGGATCGCGTGAAGTTGAATACCCAGCTCAAGAGTACCATTCAGATGCACAAGACAAGATATGACAAATATTATAGACCTGTCGCCAGGATAATAGAAAAGCTTTTTGGCACGCTGGATAACGAGTTGCATAAGGATACAAAGTTTAGATATAAAGGCCATTTTGAGACCGGGCCCAGGCCTGACATGAGGAAGGCTATGACAATGAAGAAGACCGGAGACATGAGCATATGGCTCAGGCGCGTCAAGGCTACTCAGAGGAGTTTTAAATTTGTCCTGGTCCTGGATGAAAGCGGTTCTATGGGCAGCTGCAGAGAAGATGCCATTAAAGCCCTTGTTGTTTTTATGGAGGTGCTATCAAGATTAAAGATAGACTTTGCTGTTATTGGATTTAGCGATTCCCCGTCCATCCATAAGACCTTTGGAGAAAAATTTAAATATAAAAATAAGGATGAGCTTATAAGCGAGGTTGATTCCTATATGGGGCATGGAGGCACCAATGATAGCGGAGCAGTGGATAAGGCTGTTGAATTGCTGGATAATGAAATAAGCGATACAAAGGTAGTTGTGGTTGTCACAGATGGATACGGCAATATAGGAGATACATTAGATAATGCCTTGAGTAGAGGTTATAAAAAACGCATAGATACTATAGGTATAGGAATAGGCGCGGATATGAACTATGTAAAGGAAGCATATGATCTTGGTATTACCGTGGAAGACCTGCAGGCTTTGCCAGTGGCAATGGCGCAGGTCCTGGTGGATATTGTTATACGCGGCAAGCATGTCAGGCCAAAGGGACGAGTTATTGAAGAGGTAGATAGCGATCAACAGGAATCTCAATCTAAAACCCGGAATTTTATTGGGATTTTGAAAAATATAATTAGTAGGCAGGATAAATTAGAAGACAGGAAGATTATAAATGATATACTTGTCTCAGGGGAACTTATCTTTTCAATGACCGGACTACATGAGGCAGATATCGATTCAGTTATAGTTAAGATGAGAGGGAGAGCCCCAGAATTTCAATATAATCATTATACAATAATTGTAAACAAAGGCAAAGATGATGAGATTCAGTTTCCTATTGCAGTAGGTAAGGGCGGAAGAACGCATGATAATAATGCCGAAGAAGAAATGATAAAGTATGATGATTGTGTAATAGGGTCTATTATTTCACAGGACAAAATCTATGATTATGTTGCTCGTCCAGAATTAGATATTAGTGATTCTAATTACACAAAAAACAGTTATGATTATGATACCGAGTTGCAGCTAAAATTAGAACAACACAAAAACAGATTTGTGGAAATTTGTAATTAAAAGGTGTTTTAGAAAACAATGTTGAGAAATATTAAAATTCTCCTTGACAAATGACTAATCATATGATAAGCTTTAATCAAGATGACAGATAAAGAGATTAGGCTAAAGATAAAAGAATACAGGGAAAAGCATAGTCTTACCCAGGAAGAATTAGCAAGGAAGCTGGATATTCCTAGCATTACAATATCACGATGGGAGCGAGGGAAGAATGCTTCAAAGATCTACAGAAAAGTCCTTAAACAAAGAGGAGTAATATGAATTTGATATTTTTTTGCCCATCTACTAATCATTTGATTAGTCATATTATTAGAAGGAGAGGTATAAAATGACACAGGGCGACATTTTATTTGTGGAAGATATTGCGAGATTATTTCATGTAACAGCTAATACGATTCAGCGGAAGAGATGGAGACAGGAGACCGGCATACCTTTACATAAGATAGGGAAGAAGTTATGCGGATTTAAACATGAAGTAGAGGAGTGGGCTAAATCAAGATGAGAACAAGGATTTCAGGCGTAAGAGAGATAATTAAAGGCAAGAGATACGAGGTGAACTTTGTCGTAACTGGCAAAAGGTACCAGTATCGCATTGATGCTACGTCTCTAACCGAGGCATTCAATAGGAAATTACAGGACATGGTAGAGAAAAAGAAGAATGTTAGTATGCTTATGAATAATGGAGAGCGGCTTAATGCTGGATTCAGTGACGCATGGGAGAGGCTGCATTCAGATCTTATCGCAGATAACCTCCCCAAGAAGACTATACAACATTATGCCAAGACATATAATAGGCTATTTAATGAGTTCCTGAACTCGAAATTTCCAGAGATACAGAGTTTTAATCAGATAGCTTTATTGGTTTTCAAAGAATACAAAAGTTACTATGTCAATGATCTTGATAGGCCTAAGGGATGGAGGGCAGAGCTTATTTTTGTTAAAGCTATAATGAGGCGTCTATATGGTCTCGGTTATTGCAGTAAGGAATTAGTAGAAAGTCTAAAAGACATTAAAAAGCCACATAGCAATAAAAAGGAATATACAAATATTCCTAATAGCAAGATCAAAGAGTTATTCCAGGCTATAAAGCAGGAGAGACCGGATTATTACTATCCGTTGTATTTTATTAGTAGAACAGGAAGAAGGATCAATGAAACCACACTCATAGAGCGGAAAGACGTAGAATGGAAGGCCCTTAATCCTGTAAGACTTAATATAAGAGCTGAGACTACAAAGACAAGACAAAATAGTCCGCTTAGAAAGCTTGACCAGGTTTTAGAAAGGATCATAGCTGAGGCATATAAGATAAGCCTGAAACACAATAAGCCTTATCTATTCCTTAATGCGTATGCTAGAAAATGCTCGCCTAGCAAGGTAAGAAGATACCTTAAGAAGGTAAGCAGAGAAGTCATAGGCCAGGAAATAACACCTCATTATTTCAGGCATAGATTCCTAACAGAATGCGGCAAGGCCAATGTTCCTATAGTAGATGTAATGGCTATATCAGGGCTTAAGGATATAAAGGTAATTGTAAAGTACTATACTCACAGTACAGAAGAAGGGCAGTCAAAAGTGCTTGAGGTTACTAGGGTATGATGATGAATGTGAATTTATGTGGTGCGAAATGTGGTGGAAAGGCGATTTTGAATACAAATGGGTTCGAATCCCTCCCTCTCCGCCAGTAGTTTTTAGTTTTTCCAACCTATTTTATTTCAGATAGTTATAAACTCGCCTAACTTTTTATCACCCCTTGGTGCCCAAATTATGCCCAAAATCTATAAAAAAATG
>JAVCCW010000017.1 GCA_030765235.1 Candidatus Gorgyraea atricola
CGGTGCAAGACCTCTGAGATAAAGGTCTGGTATTTTACGCCTAGTTTTCGGGCTTTTTCTTTTATGCTATTTAGATCATGGCTGTTTACCCTGATATGCAGAATCGCGTCTTTTTTGCGTGCTGCCAAGGCCTCTGCGATACGCGAGAACTCCGCTTTACTTATATCTATATACTTCCCATTAATCAGATCGTCTTCTGTAGCCTTCTCTTGCCTTGTTAATCGTATGCGTCTCATTTAAGCGCTCCTTTTTTATACATTCGGGTGTATTTTCTGCTAGGATAAAGCGTCTTTAGGAAAGTGTACGATTTATCCTCTACAAAAGGTACTGCCCATATATAATTTTTATATTCAAAAAGCATCATATTTTGATTTTCCTTTTGAGGATGCTTTTTAATGGCAACAAGCCTCGCCTCTACAACATCCTCAAAAGAAGCCCCTCGCACTCTCTTTAACCTTTTACTTTTCAGCGAACTCCATTTAAACTCTTTCAATAGCCTTCTATCTGTATATACAAGTGTATCACAAATAGCCTCCTGTGTCAATTATTTTCCTCTACTATATTAGACACATCTGGAGGGCGATTTTCTTTCAAGAAAAATTACTTTTTTGTAATTTTTCGCAGTCTCGCCGAAGCCAAGCACGAAAGTTGCTTGGCGCAGGCGGGCAATTATTTTAGGAAATTTAAAAATCGGAAGGAATTTTAAATACTAGGATGTCCCCAATTGTCCTATCCTTATTTAAAATTCTTTACAGGAAGTTTGATGGTAAAAACTGCGCCCTTACCATATTCAGAATCGCAAGTGATTGTGCCGTGATGCATCTCGATAAAGTCTCTTATTACATATAGGCCTAAACCGCTCCCTTTATATGCAGTTGCTTTTGTTGTAAAGTAAGGCACGAAAAGTTTTCTTTGGCTTCCCTTCCTTATGCCTATCCCATTATCCTTTATCTGAATTATGAGACTTTGGCTTTCTTGTTTCAGGATTGCTTTTACCCTGCCTTGATATTGAGTTATTTTTTCCTTTGAGGCGCAATCTATAGCGTCAAAGGCATTATCTATCAGATTATAGAAACAGTCCTGTAATAAAGCCTCACTTGCAAAGATATCAGGAATTTCATTTAAAATAACCAATTCAAATTTAGGCTCTCTGAATCCTTTAAGGGCTGAATGTGAGCGGCTTATCAGAACAAGACGGTATGTATCTTTAATTAACTCGGGGACATTTATCTTCTGAAACTCAACTTTAGCCTTGGACCTTTTGAGTATTGCAGAAGTTATTTCTTTACCTTTATAAACCTCCTTATCTATAAGTTCCAGGCTATTCTTTATATCCCTCAAGGATCTTTTTACGTCTTCGTTCCGCAGTTCGTCAATTTTTATATTTTCAAGCTTTAAAAGAGCTATCTCTGCTGAAGAACCTATGCTGACTAACCGGTTATTGAACTGATGACTTGCGCCTGGGGCCATATCTGCTAAGGCCTGTCTGCGGGAACGCTCAGCCAAGATTGACTTCTCTTTCTGATGAAATTGCGCATTCTCAATGGCCAAGGCGGCTTCATTAGAAAGGACCATAAGAAGATTTAGATCCTCATGGCTAAACGCTGAGTTTGATCTTCGATCAGATAACACTAAAAAACCCAAGAGGTCATTACGTAAAAAAGACGGAATTACTGTGTTTGTCTTTAGCCTAGAAAGAGTGCTGAGTAATCCCTTTATATGAGCAGAAGGGCCTCTGGATACAAAGAGCTTCACTTCCTCAGCTACAATCGGAAGCCTTCTTAGATAAAGATCTTTAATTAATGGAGAATGTTCAGAAAATTCTGCAGGGGGCTTTATATGCTCTTCGAGCTGCCAGAAACTTTTCAGGACATATTGATTGGTCTCCGCGTCATGTAAATATATTAAAGCAAATTTAATCTTTAGAATTTTAATCAACTGGTGCACTATTAACTTTAAAAGCTTATCTAAATTTGCAAAGCGAAGCATATTGTGTGAGAGCCTTCTTAGTGCCTCCTGAGACTTAAACTCCTCGGCTCTCAGCCTGGATTCAATCCTTCGCTGTAACTTAATATAAATAAACGGCCCTGCGCTGGCTAATATCGTTAATAAAAACATTGGTAAAAGCCACCAGTTGGAACTGATTCTGGAAAGAGGCGCTTTAGCCATAGCGCCTATTCCAAAGGGAACTCCTAATACCAGAATATAAACAAAAGTAAAAATTCCTGCGCGGGTAAGTGCTACCTTTATATCCATAAGGCGATATCTAAAAATGGCATATGTCATAATTACAGGATATAGGCATATTGTAAAATGTAAGGTTGGATAGATGTCTATATTAAATACCATTAAGAAAGCTGTACCTCCTCCGGTAAATGCCAGAGCTGATGCTAAAAGAAAATACCTAAGCTGCATACGTTTTAATCCGCTAGAGATCTTGAGATATTTTAAGCCATAATAATGCGCCCAGACTGTGGAAAAGAAAAAGAAAGCAACAAAAAGAGGATAAGCTGGTCCTGGCGGGGAATCTACGTAAAAAGAGTTAAAAACATACCTTAAATTGATAATGAATACCTTAGTAAGGCCTAGCCAATCTGTAATATTTAATACAAAGAATATTCCTCCTATCATGTAACTTGCGAAAACAATTTTTTTCTTTTTTATCTCTAAAAATTCTAAAATAAAATGGATAAAGAAAACAGGTATTAAGATAACTCCGACATGACCGACCCGTATCCAGAAAAATACGGCTTCCTGATCCAGTGTTGTAGAAAACTTAAAGGCCCCTAATCCCCAGATAGCAATAGCCAGATTAAGAACAGCAAATATCTTATTGAAGAATTTTTTGCCTTTGACCCAAGAAAATACAGCAAATATGAACGAAATAACGCATGTTAATAAACCTGATAATGCAAAAAGATTCACTTACTATGTCTCCTTATCTTGAAAAGCCTTTTCTCTAGTATGCACCCTTGCCCGAATGTGAGGCTCTAAAAACTCATCGGAGGTTATTCCTGCGCATATACCAATCTCACCTGCCAAAAGTGTCGCAGCTATAATCTCTGCAAATTTCTTTGATTTTCCGTTGCCATAACAACCTATCATCTCTAAGCATTCCCGCTGTGTCCCTAAAGCCGTACCTCCTCCTACTGTTCCCACTAAAATGTTGGGTAATTTTAATGCGGTGTACAGATCTCCTGAATCTAGCATCTCTAACATCGTTATACCTATACATGCATTTACTATATGCGCTGCGTCTTGCCCGCAGGCAATAGAAACAGCTGCCAGGCCATTTGCAAAATGGGCATTAGGGCCGACTATCCCTGCGTGAAAACTTCCAAGAGCCCACGAATGCCATGCGCGAGATATCTCTTTTGGAGATGAATTCAGATGTCTTCTAACAATCTTCTCCTGTAATATAGCTTCTGCGGAGACCTCCTTACCATAGCCAATTAAAAGATTAACACCAGAAGCCTTTTTCTCGGAAGATAAATTCGAGCGTAAAAGATATTTCTCTATCTTTACGTGTCCTGATATAAATTTGCATATCTTATCTGTAGCAATACCAATCATGTTGGCGCCCATGGCATCTTCCGTGTAATAAGAAAACTTGAGCGCTACCCTCCGCCCCATTATATAAGGGGTGATTGACATCAGCTTCCCATGCCCTGTAGCTTCTTTGACCTTTTCGCTTAAAAGATTGAAATTATCACGCGTCCACTTAATAAATCCTTCCGCATCTTCCAAGTTCTTTAGTAAAAAAATAGGATCGATGTGGTTTTCATCCTTATGGATACCTATTTTTACTCCTCCCGCCTTAGTAATGGCAATCGCCCCACGCTGATAAGTTGATAGTAATGCGCCCTCTGTAGTAGCAAAAGGTACATAAAAAGTACCCTTTGCATACTCTCCATTAATCTTTAACGGACCCACAATACCAAGCGGAACCTGAGAAACACCTATAAAATTTTCTATATTTCCTTTAACATCCGTGGACTTTATAGAATAATGGGAAATATGAGAAAATTTTGTATTTGTCTTCGCGCTCAACCATTCCCTTCTCTCTTTTACGAAATCTTCATCATAATTCTTTCTTGCATCATGAGGTATGCGTATGATTTTCTCAGACATTTGGTTACCCCTTTCTTTTCTGGTTATTCCTTTATGAACTACCCTTGTTACCATATTATCACAAGGGGCAATCAAAGACAACGGGTTTTCATGAGCGGAATAGAATCAAATCCTGTAAAGGCTGGGATAGTAGAGAATATCGCGGATTATAAGTGGTCTAGCTATAAAGAAAGGTGTTTTTCCTCAGAACCTGACCTGCTTGATGAGCTCAGGGGACACTTTGAAGAGTGGTTCTGGGACAGATTGGTGAGGAGTTTCCAATACGGTACAAAATGATATCAAAATGATATTTCTATTACCCTTTAAATTGAATCAGATTTTTTTTATCATTACAAGAAGCATCTTGAAACGCTTTATTGCTTTTAAAGAATGCGGTTTATTAGCTGGCATGATAATCATATTGCCTGACTCTACTCGGTTAGTTTTACCGTCTACAA